>NZ_JALCZB010000056.1:0-26833 GCF_022690745.1 Anaeromyxobacter sp. SG64
GCCGCCGCGCCGGGCAAGGACGACGACTTCCAGATCGAGCGGTTCTGAAGGATTCCACGGGGCTGCGCCGCGCGCGGCGCCGGAGAACGTTGGTGCCCACACGGACCCCGCGTCGGGGCTTCCTCCGCGGGGCGAGTGGCGCTATACCCGCGCCGCTCGCTCCAACAGGAGGTCATCCGTGTCCCGCACCTCGCTCCCCCGCGCCGCCGCCGCGGCCCTCCTCGCCCTCCTCGCCGCGGGTTGCCACCGCTCCGGCCCCGCCATCGAGACCGCCCTGCCCGTCCTCCCCGGCGAGGCATGGGACGGCGCGCACGCCGCGCTCGCGCGCCTCGACCCGAACGCCCGCGACGCGAACGTCGCGGGGGGCCGGGCGACCACCGCCAGGGCCGAGCTCGTCGTCGCGGGCGTCCACTTCGACGAGGTGAGGATCACGGGCAAGGCGGATCTGCCCAGGGTCCGGGCCGTCTCCCTCGCGACGAGGCCGCCGTCGAACGGCTGCGATCGCATCCGCGACGATCTCGTGAAGGCGCTCGGCCCGGCGTGGAACGTCGGCGAGACGCAGCTCGGCGCGACGACCGCGCGGCGCGAGGGCCAGATCGCGCGCATCGTCTGCAACGGCGCCGAGCTGTCGCTCACCATCGCGGGCTGAGGCGGGGACCCCGCCGCTCTGGATCGCTCCTGCGGCCACATCGACCGGGCTCCGCGCGGCCGGCCGACCCGCCGCGGGGCGCGTGGTACCCTCGCCGCGGCCGATGCCCGACGACGCTCCCCCGCTCGCGCGCGCCAAGGCGCTCGCGCTCCGCTTCCTCGCGAGCCGCGCCCGCACCGAGGCGCAGGTCCGCGCCCGGCTCGCCAAGGCCGAGCTCTCCGCCGAGGCGGACGCGGTGGTGGGCTGGCTCCGGCGCCTTGGCTACCTCGACGACGCCGCGTTCGCCCGCGCCCGCGCCCGGGCGCTCGTCGCGCCCGGCCGGCTCGGCCCCCGGCTGGCGGAGCGGCGGCTCCGCACGGCGGGCATCCCCGGCGACGCGGCGCGCGCGGCGATCGCCGGCGCTGTGGCGGAGGGAGGGGAGGGCGGAGAGGTCGCGCTGTGCCGGGCGCTCGCGGAGCGCCGGGCGCGCGGGGCCGCGCTCGAGACCCTCGACGACCGCGCGCGCCGCCGGCTCGCGCGCTTTCTCCTCGGGCGCGGGTTCGCGGGCCCGGTCGTGGCGAGGGTCCTCGGGATCTGGGAGGACGGCTGACGCCGTCGCTGGCGGCTGCGCGCCGGGCGGGCCTCTGTTATCCTCCCGGCCTCATGCGCCTCCCCGCCGCCCTCGCGCTCTCGGTCCTCCTCGCCGCGTGTGGCTCCAAGCGCGTCAGCTTCACCGGCCAGCTCAAGTACGGGGCCACGGCCGAGGCCAACTACGAAGCCGGCGTCGACGAGCTGAAGCACGACAACTACTCCGAGGCGGTGAAGTTCTTCGAGTACGTCCGCACCAAGTACCCGTTCTCGAAGTACGCGCCGCTCTCCGAGCTCCGGCTCGCCGATCTCAAGTTCAAGCAGGAGCGCTACGTCGAGGCGGCCGACGCGTACCAGCAGTTCGTCACGATGCACCCGACGCACGAGGAGGTCGAGCTCGCGGAGCTTCGCGTCGGGGTGTCGTACCTCCGCGACGCGCCCGGGGACTTCGTGCTCTTCCCGCCGGCGTACGAGAAGGACCAGCGTCAGGTGGAGAAGGCCGCCCGCGCGCTGCGCGACTTCGTGCAGGCGAAGCCCGACTCGAAGTACGCGCCGGAGGCCAAGAAGCTCCTCGCCGAGGCGGAGGGGCGGCTCGCGAGCCACGAGTGGTACGTGGGCGAGTACTACTACAAGCGCGGGCGCTGGGCCGGCGCGGCCGGGCGCTACGAGGCGCTCGTCTCGAAGTACCCCGGCTCGCGCCACGAGGTGGAGGCGCTCATGAAGCTCGCGCACTCCTACCTGGAGATCGACGAGAAGCACCGCGCCCGCTCCGCCCTGCAGAAGCTCATCGTGAAGCACCCGCAGGACCCGCGGCGCCCGGAGGCGGAGAAGCTCCTTGCGTCGATCCGGTGAGCCGCCGGCCGCGCCGCCGCCGGAGCTCGGCGAGCGCGCCCGCGGCCGGCGTGAGCGCGCCACGCGGGTGGGCGCTCCCCACCTCGTCCCGTCGCTCGCCGCCGTCGCCGCCGCCCTCGTGGTCTGGGCGCTGTGGGGCAAGGTCTCCTGCGGCGACCCGCGCCTCGCGCTGGCGAGCCCCGAGACGCAGGTGAAGGCCGCGCTCGCGAAGCAGGACCGCGCCCGGGTGCCGGACGTCTACGGCTTCCGCGCGGGCGGGATCGCCTCGCTCCGTTCGGTGCGCTACGCGGACGTCGTGGTCGCGATGGATCGGGGAAAGGCGCGGGTCCTGGCCGTCGTCGAGGCGGACGGGGACGTCGCGTGGCAGGAGGAGCGCGCGCGGATCTCCTACGTGGGCCGCGAGGCGTTCGAGATGTCCCGCTGCAGCGCCGCGGGGTGGTGCTCCGACGGCCGTCAGTTCGCGGAGCTGAAGGGCGTGCTCGCCGCGCTGTTCCGCCGGGAGGACGCCTTCAACCGGCGTGACGCGGAGGCCTACGCGCGGCTCGTCTCGGAGCGCTACGCAGGTGCCGGCGGACGTGACGCGCTGCTCGCGCGGCTCGGCGAGGACCTGCGCGCGGGACCGCCGGCGCGCGTGCGCATCCTCGCGTGGCAGATCCGCGTGGAGCGGGATCGCGCGATCGTGGGCGAGGACCAGGAGCTCACCGTCGGCGAGGAGGCGCCGCGGGCGCTGCGCTCGCGGTACGAGCTCCTGCGCGAGGGAGAGCGCTGGACGATCGTCTCCGGGCTGTGACCGGGCGTCGCGCCCGGGTCCGGTGCGCCCCGCGGGCGGCCGGGCCGCGGAGTCCTGCGCGCGCGGCCTGGCCGCGGAGTCCCGGCGACCTCGCCTCGGCCGCGACGCGAGGTCGGGATCGACCGTCCGGCGGCGCGGCGCGTGCTACGCTGCGCGGCCGGGAGGGTCCCGTGGACGACACCCTGAAGCAGGCGCTCGCGCTCGGGCGCGCGTACTATCTGAAGAAGGACTACGGCCTCGCGGAGACGTACCTGACGCAGGTCGTCGAGTCGAACCCGTCCTTCGCCGACGTCTACAACATGCTCGGGGTCGTCTACCACGACCAGGGGCAGTACCAGAAAGCGCTGCGGGCGTTCGAGGCGGCGCTCCGGATCAACCCGGGGTACACGGACGCCGCGCTCAACCTCGCGGTCACCTACAACGACACGGGCAAGTACCGCGAGGCGCAGGAGACCTACCGGCACGCGCTCTCGCGCTCCGGCGCCGCCCACGGGAAGCTGGATCGCTACGTCCAGGGCAAGCTCGCGAACATGTACGCCGACATCGGCGACGTGTACCTCTCCTCCGGGCTCCACGACGAGGCGATCGCCGAGTACCGGCGCGCGCTCGCGCTCGGGCCCGCGTTCTGCGACGTCCGCGCGAAGCTCGCGGGCGCGCTCCGGGACGCGGGCGATCGGGAGGCGGCCATCAGCGAGTACGAGGAGGTCGTGCGGCAGAACCCCACGTACGTCCTCGCCCGGCTGAACCTCGGGCTCGCGCTGTACGGCGGCGGGCGCAGGGACGACGCGGTGGCGCAGTGGCGCGCCGTGCTCGAGATCTCGCCCGGCAACCGGAACGCGGAGCTGTACCTCCAGGTCGCCGGAGGATAGCCGCCCGTCCTCCGGCCCGCGGTGACGAGGCTCCGCGACGGACGCCTCGTCGCCCCTGCTCCGAGCCACGCGAAGCCGACCGGAGTCGACGTTCGACGCGCCGTGCGCGCTGGCCCGGGTCGCGTATCCGCCGCCAGAGCACCGCGGGCGCCTCGCGGTTGCCCGAGCGCCCGCCCGCCGGTATGGGGTAACGGCATGGATCCCGAGAAGAAGATCCGCCTCACGAGCTTCAGCCACGGCGCGGGTTGAGCCTGCAAGATCCGCCCGGCGGATCTGGCGCAGGTGCTGCGCCACGTGCCCAGGATCGAGGAGCCGCGCGCGCTCGTGGGGACCGAGACGCGCGACGACGCCGCGGTGTACCGGCTCTCGGACACCGAGGCGATCGTCGAGACGGTCGACTTCTTCACCCCCGTGGTGGACGACCCGTACTGGTTCGGGCGGATCGCCGCCGCGAACGCGCTCTCGGACGTGTGGGCGATGGGCGCCCGGCCGCTCTTCGCGCTCAACCTCGTGAGCTGGCCGGTCGGGAAGCTGCCGATGGAGCTGCTCGGCGAGGTGCTGCGCGGCGGGGCGGAGTCGGCGCGGCTCGCCGGCGCGCCCATCCTGGGCGGCCACTCCATCGACGACCCCGAGCCCAAGTACGGGATGGCGGTCACCGGGATCGTCCACCCCGATCGCATCCTCCGGAACGTCGGCGCGCGCCCCGGCGACGTCCTCCTCCTCACGAAGCCGCTGGGGATGGGCATCGTGACCACTGCCATCAAGCGGGAGGAAGCCGGCGCCGCGCTCGTGGACCTCGCCATCGAGGTGATGAGCGCGCTCAACCGGACGGCGGGCGAGATCCTCGCGGCGAGCGGCGCCGTGCACGCCCTCACGGACGTCACCGGGTTCGGGCTCCTCGGCCACGGCTGGGAGATGGCGGAGGGCTCGGGGGTGACGCTCCGGCTCCGCGCCGAGGCGATCCCGGTGCTGCCCGGCGTCCAGGATCTGGCCGCGAGGGAGATCGTGCCCGGCGGCTCGCGCGCGAACCTCGCCTGGGTCCGGCCGAACGTGCACTTCGCCGAGGGCCTCCACCCGACGACGCCCATCGTCCTCGCCGACGCGCAGACGAACGGCGGGCTCCTCGCCGCCGTCGATCCCGGCCGCGCCGCCGGGGTGCTCGAGGCGCTCCGCGCCGCCGGCGTCGCCGCCGTCGAGATCGGCGAGGTGGTCGCGGGTGAGCCTCCCCGCCTCGAGGTCCTCTAGGCGGAGGGCGGCGAGCACGGCGATCGCGAGAGCGGTGCCCCCGAGACGGCGCGCCGAGGCCGCCCGCGGGCGCGGAATGGCCCGGCGAGCCGGGGAGGGGAAGGGGCGCCCACGTCGCGCTGCTCGGCTGAGCGCGGGCGCGGCGGCCGTGAGCAAGGCCGTGGAGCGGGACGCCGGCCGGCCCTCTGCTAGAATTCACGGGCGATGCTCGCCCCGCTCGCCGCCGCGCTCCTCCTCGCCGCCGCGCCGCGCGCGCCCGGCTTCGTCGCCGTGGTGGATCCGGGGCACGGCGGCGATCAGGAGGGCGCGCTCTCGCCGCTCGGCGACAAGGAGAAGGACGTCGCGCTGGAGATCGCGCGCCGCGTGGCCGCGCGGCTCCGGACGATCGGCGGCAAGGTGGTGCTCACCCGCACCGGCGACATCGGCGTGCCGCTCGCGAACCGCGCCGCCATCGCGAACGCGCTCCGCGCCGACCTGTTCGTCTCGGTGCACCTCAACTCCATGCCCTCGGCCGAGGCGCGCCGGCACTCCGCCGGCGTCGAGACCTACTTCCTCTCCGCCGACGCGACCGACGCCTCGGCGACGGCGGTGGCCGCGCGCGAGAACGCCGATCGGCTCGCCGGAGAGCCGGAGCTCGATCCCGCCGATCCCGTGGCGGCGATCCTCCAGGACCTCGAGGACCAGGACGCGCTCGCGGGCTCCTCGCGGCTCGCGTACGCGGTGCACGAGAAGCTCGTGAGCGCGCTCGGCGCCGAGGACCGCGGGGTGAAGCAGGCGCCGTTCTACGTGCTCGCGGGCGCGCGCATGCCCGCGGTGCTCCTCGAGGTCGGCTTCATCTCGCACGACGGGGAGGCGGCGCGGCTGCGCACGCCCGAGTACCAGGAGCGGATCGCCGCCGCGGTCGCGGAGGGCGTCGCCGCCTGGCGGAACGCGACGCGCCGGGCCGGGCGCTAGAGGACGGGGCTTCCCGTCACTCCGCTGCGTCCCCCGGACAGTCGAACCTGAGCCTGTCGAAGAAGCGTCGGAGCCGCGGGGCCCTAGACCCGCGCGCCGGGCACCTGGGCCAGCGCTCGCGGTCAGCGTGTCCCGGGCGCCGGCAGCGGGGGACCGGGGCGTTCGCCCTCCGGATAGGCCCCCGCGGGCGTGACGGGGGAGGTGTCGTCCCAGGACCGGCAGGCGCACACGACGCAGCCGCGGGTCCGGTCGGTCGCGCACTCCTCCACGCCCAGGCACCGGCGCCGATCTTCCCCGGAGCAGAGGCCTGCGCGGCTCGGGGTGAGGCAGCCCGCGGCGAGCGAGGCGGCGATGGCGACGACGAGCGGGCGCATGCGGATCCTCCGGAGACAGCAAAGCACGCCGCCCCCGCGCGGTCGACACCGTGGCGGCGGCCGACGCCCCGTGCTATCTCGCCGCCCCATGCGCACGAACGGTCGCGGCCAGCGGGATCTCCGGAACGTCGTCCTCGAGCCCGGCGTGTCGAAGCACGCGGAGGGCTCCTGCCTCGCGAGGTTCGGCGACACGCACGTGCTCTGCACCGCGACCGTCGACGAGAAGGTGCCGCCGCACGTCTACGGCACGGGGGCCGGCTGGGTCACCGCGGAGTACGGGATGCTGCCGCGCTCGACGCACGAGCGGATGGCCCGCGAGGCCGCGCGCGGCAAGCAGGGCGGGCGCACGCTCGAGATCCAGCGGCTCATCGGCCGCGCCCTGCGCGCGGCGATCGACCTCCGCGCGCTCGGGCCGCGGACGATCACGCTCGACTGCGACGTCATCCAGGCCGACGGCGGCACGCGCACGGCCGCGATCACCGGCGGCTACGTGGCGCTCGTCCTCGCCATCCGCGCGCTGCAGTCGCGGAAGACCATCGCCCGGAACCCCGTGGCGCGGAGCGTCGCGGCGGTGTCGGTCGGCATCGTCGAGGGCGAGGTCTGCGTGGACCTCGACTACGGGGAGGACTCGACCGCGGAGGTGGACATGAACGTCGTCGCCACCGGCGACGGCGCGCTCGTCGAGGTGCAGGGGACCGCGGAGGGGAAGCCGTTCCCCCGCGCCGATCTCGACCGGATGGTCGACGCGGCGCTCGAGGGGATCCGCCGCCTCCAGGAGCACCAGGAGCAGGCGCTGCGGAGGTGAGCGTGGACCTCTTCTTCGCCACCACGAACCCCGGCAAGCTCCGCGAGCTGCGCCGGCTGGTCTCCGGGCTCCCCATCCGCGTCGTCTCGCCGGAGGACCTCGGGCGCGACCTGCCCGAGGTGGAGGAGGACGGCGCCACCTTCCAGGCGAACGCGGAGAAGAAGGCGGCCGCGTACGCGCGGTTCGCCGGCATGCCGGCGCTCGCCGACGACTCGGGGCTGTCGGTGGACGCGCTCGGCGGCGCCCCCGGCGTCCGCTCCGCGCGCTGGTCCGACGAGGAGCCGGGGCCCGCGCCGGCGAGCCCCGTGTGCGAGCTCGCCGAGGGCGCCGCCGCCGAGCTCGGACCGGTCGCGGGAAGGGCGGCGCGGGACGAGCGCAACAACGACAAGCTGCTCCGCTCCCTGGCCGGGCTGCCGGACGGGCGGCGCGGCGCGGAGTACGAGGCGGTGCTCTCCGTGGCGCGCGCCGACGGGACGATCGTCGCGAGCGTGACCGGGGTCTGCCGCGGACGCATCGGGCACGCGCGACGCGGGTCCGGCGGGTTCGGCTACGACCCCCTCTTCGTGCCGGACGCGCAGGACGGGCGGACGATGGCGGAGCTCTCGCCCGAGGAGAAGGACGCGCTCTCGCACCGGGGCGACGCGTTCCGGAAGCTCCGCCCCTGGCTCGAGCGGATCGCGCGCGAGGGCGCTTGACGCCAGCACGGCGAGAGGCTAATGACGGGCGTTCTCGGAAACGGGGTGGCCTCGGGCCTCCTCCAGCGTCCGGGGCGTAGCGCAGCCTGGTAGCGCGCCTGCCTTGGGCGCAGGAGGTCGCGGGTCCGAATCCCGCCGCCCCGATCTTTGACAGCATGGGATGGCCGGGACGCCGAGAACGCGGCGTTCCCCAGCAGTATGCGCCCGTAGCTCAGTCGGATAGAGCGTCGGCCTTCGAAGCCGCAGGTCGGGGGTTCGATTCCCTCCGGGCGCGCCAGATCGTATTTACGGTGAGTATAGCTCAATCGGTAGAGCACTGGACTGTGGATCCGGGGGTTAAGGGTTCGAGCCCCTTTACTCACCCCAGTTTTACCAAACGGCACCTGCGCCCGTAGCTCAGCTGGCCGGGGCCCGGGGCCAACACTGGCCCCGTACGAACCTTCGGCCGCGGGCACGAACGACCTGCGACTTTCACGCGCCCGTAGCTCAGCTGGATAGAGCAGCGGCCTTCTAAGCCGCGGGTCGGGGGTTCGACTCCCTCCGGGCGCGCCACCCTCCGGGCGCGCCAAACGCGTCCGGCGCGGAGGCGCAGCCGGATGATGACGCTGCGCCAAGCCGTCGTTGACATACTGCGAGGACGCTGCTAGATACGCGGCCCCTCGGCCATCCCGAGCAGCATTCGGGCGCATAGCTCAACTGGCAGAGCAATGGACTCTTAATCCATAGGTTGAAGGTTCGATTCCTTCTGCGCTCACACGACGGGGACCTGGCGAGAGCCGGGTCCCCGTCGACCTTTTTCCGGACGGCGCGCGCGCAGACGGACGCGCCACGGCGCCACCGGCGGGGAGGACGAGCGGGCTCAGTCCTTCTTGCCGCCCTCGATCACGCCGAAGCGGGGGCGCTTGCGCTCGGGCGGGCGCAGGATGCCGCCGATGATGGACGGCCACGGCAGGGCGCAGTCGAAGCGGCGGCCGCGGAACGTCAGCTCGGCGCGCACGCCCCACTCGTCGAGCAGCACCTCCCGGGCGTCGCGCCCGGCGACGAGGTTCAGCCGGACGAGCTCCTCGTCGTGCAGGTACTCGGGGAGCTCCACGCCGGGCGCCGCCGGCGCGACGATCACGCACTCGATCGCCTGGGCCGCTCGGCAGGCCTCCAGCATCTCGGCGTGGCGGCGCTGCAGGGCATAGAGCTCCAGCACCCCCTCCGCCCACGCGGGGCAGGCGGGCAGGCACTTCTCTTCCGGGGGATGCTGGTGGACGACCGTCACGGGCCCTCTCGTACTACAAACCCGGGCCGTCGTCTGCGGCGGGCGTGGTAAACGTCGTCGCCACCGGGGCGGGTGGCGGAACTGGCAGACGCACCAGACTTAGGATCTGGCGCCGCGAGGCGTGAGGGTTCGAGTCCCTCCCCGCCCATTTCGCGCTTGACCGCGCCCGCCCGGCGCACATAGCACTACCGGCTTTCCGCCGATCCCGCAGAAGGGCCCGAAACGACATGAAGATCCAGGTCGAGAACGTCTCCCCCGTCGAGAGGAAGGTCAGCATCGAGGTCGATCCCGACCGCGTCGCCCAGGAGCTCGAGCGCGCGTACGTCGGGCTGGGGCGTCGCGTGAAGCTCCGCGGGTTCCGCCCCGGCAAGGCGCCGCGCAAGGTGCTCGAGCGCCAGTTCCGCGCCGAGGTCGAGAGCGAGGTCCTCGAGAAGATCGTCCAGCAGACGTTCTCCGAGGCCGTGAAGGTGGAGTCCATCCCGCTCGTCGCGCCGCCGCACGTCTCCGTGTCGGAGGGGGTCCAGGACGGCAAGCCGGTCCGCTACACCGCGCGGGTCGAGGTGAAGCCCCGGATCGAGCCGAAGGACTACCGCGGACTGGAGGTCACCCGGAAGCCGCCGGAGGTCACCGACTCGATGGTGTCGGACGAGTTGACGCGCCTCCAGGAGTCGATGTCGCAGCTCGTCCCGGTCGAGGGCCGGTTCGAGGCTCAGGAGGGCGACTGGGCGGTCATCGACCACGAGGGGACGATCGAGGGCAAGCCGTTCGAGGGCGGCAAGGCCGAGGGCGTCACCGTGAAGATCGCGCCGGGCGCGATCTCCGACGGGAACCTCGAGGCCCTGAAGGGCAAGAAGCTCGGCGACACGGTCGAGATCGACGAGCCCTTCGCCGAGGACCACCGGGTGGAGGAGCTCCGCGGCAAGGTCGCCCACATGAAGGTGACCCTGAAGGCGCTCAGGACGCGCCAGCTCCCCGCGCTCGACGACGCGCTCGCCAAGGAGGTCGGCATCGAGGGCATCGAGACGCTCGACGCGCTCCGCGCGCGCATCCGCGCGGATCTCGAGAAGCGCGAGAAGCGGCGCGCCGAGAGCGAGCTGAAGGACGCGCTCGTCAAGGCGGCGCTCCAGAAGAACGAGTTCGAGGTGCCCCCCGCGCTCGTGGAGCGCGCGATCGACGCGATGCTGGAGGGTGCGGCCGAGCGGTTCGCCCGCTCAGGGATCGACATCCGGAAGCTCGAGCTCGACTTCGCCCGGATGCGGGCGGACATGCGCGAGCAGGCGCTGCTCCAGGTCCGGGGCGCGCTCCTCCTCGAGGCGATCGCCGACACCGAGAAGCTCGAGGTCACGGACGAGGACTTGCAGGCCGAGGCCGCCCGCATCGCGGAGGAGCTCGGGGCGCCCCTTGCGAAGGTCCAGCAGCAGATGCGCGGCAAGGACGCGCGGGAAGCACTAAAGAACAGGGTACGGGAGGACAAGGCGCTCGCCTTGCTGTCCTCGTCCGCCAACATCCAGTCCGCCTGAGAACGGGGTCAAAGCCATGCCCTACATCCCGATGCCGTACGTCGTCGAGCAGACGCACCGCGGCGAGCGCAGCTACGACATCTACTCGCGCCTGCTCAAGGACCGGATCGTCTTCCTCGGCACGCCGATCGACGACGACGTCGCGAACGTCGTCATCGCGCAGCTCCTGTTCCTCGAGTCCGAGGACCCGGACAAGGACATCAGCCTCTACATCAACAGCCCGGGTGGCTCGGTGACCTCCGGCCTCGCCATCTACGACACCATGCAGTACGTGAAGCCGCAGGTGTCCACGATCTGCCTCGGGCAGGCGGCGAGCATGGGCGCGTTCCTCCTCGCCGGGGGGGCGGCCGGCAAGCGGTTCGCCGTGCCGAACGCGCGCATCATGATCCACCAGCCCATGGGCGGCTTCCAGGGCCAGGCAACCGACATCGACATCCAGGCGCGAGAGATCCTGCGGCTCAAGGCGAAGCTGAACGACATCCTCGCGAAGCACACCCGCCAGGCGCTGGAGCGCATAGAGAAGGACACCGATCGCGACTACTTCATGGGGGCCGGCGAGGCCAAGGAGTACGGCCTCATTGACGACGTCATCGTGCACAAGCCGAAGGCGATGGAGAAGAAGTCGCAGTAATATTCAGAGGGCGTCGCGCCGGGGTACCCCGAGGGGCAGCAGCCGGGTGAGCGTGCTCGTGACGAGGAGGTAGGCTTTGGAGAAGCGCGAGACCTTGAGCTGCAGCTTCTGCGGAAAGTCGCAGAAAGAGGTCAAGAAGCTCATCGCGGGACCGACGGTCTACATCTGCGATGAGTGCATCGGCCTCTGCAACGACATCATCGCGGAGGAGATCGCCGGCGAGGAGAAGCGCGAGCAGAAGCTGCGCGTGCCGCGCCCGTCGGAGATCAAGACCATCCTCGACGAGTACGTGGTGGGGCAGGAGCGGGCCAAGAAGACGCTCGCCGTCGCCGTTCACAACCACTACAAGCGCATCGAGAGCCGGGTCTCGATCGACGACGTGGAGCTGCAGAAGTCCAACATCCTGCTCCTCGGCCCGACCGGCTCCGGCAAGACGCTGCTCGCGCAGACGCTCGCCAAGATCCTGAACGTCCCGTTCACGATCGCCGACGCGACGACGCTCACCGAGGCGGGCTACGTCGGCGAGGACGTCGAGAACATCATCGTGAACCTGCTGCAGGCCGCCGATCACGACATCGAGCGGGCGCAGAAGGGCATCGTCTACATCGACGAGATCGACAAGATCGCCCGCAAGAGCGAGAACCCCTCCATCACCCGCGACGTCTCGGGCGAGGGCGTCCAGCAGGCGCTCCTCAAGATCATCGAGGGCACCGTCGCGAACGTCCCGCCGAAGGGCGGCCGGAAGCATCCCCAGCAGGAGTTCCTGCAGGTCGACACGACGAACATCCTCTTCATCTGCGGCGGCGCCTTCTGCGGCCTCGAGCAGATCATCGAGCGCCGCTCCGGCGGGCGCAGCCTCGGCTTCGGCTCCGACGTCACCTCGAGGAGCGAGAAGAACATCGGCGAGCTGCTCGCGATGGTGGAGCCGGACGACCTGCTCAAGTTCGGGATGATCCCCGAGTTCGTCGGGCGGCTCCCGGTCATCACGAGCCTCGAGGAGCTGGACGAGCCGGCGCTCATCGAGATCCTCACGAAGCCGCGGAACGCGCTCGTGAAGCAGTACAAGAAGCTGCTCGAGATGGACGGCGTGTCGCTCAAGTTCACGGACGGCGCGCTCAAGGCGATCGCGCGCGCGGCCATGAAGAACAAGGCCGGCGCCCGCGGCCTGCGCGCCATCCTCGAGAGCGCGATGCTCGACATCATGTACGACGTGCCGAGCCGCAGGAACGTCCGCGAGATCGTGATCTCCGAGGACGTGATCGACAAGAAGGAGGCGCCGCTCGTCGTGATGCAGAAGGAGGCGGAGAGCGCGTAGGCCCTGCCGCCGCGCCCGCTCCTCGACGGGGCCGCCTCCGGGCGGCCCCGTTCGCGTCTCAGACGTTCGCGTGGACGTACCGAAACCACGCGAGGCGATCGGCGAGCGCGTCGCCGGTCGGCGTGTTCCAGCGCGGCGGCGCCGCCGCCCAGCGCGCGCGCAGCTCGGTCGCGAGCCGGCGCGCCTCGGCGAGGTAGCCTCGCCGCAGCGCGGCCGCTTCCTCGTCCGAGAGGGGCGGCTCCGCAGGCGCGGCAGGCGCCGCGAGGTCGGGCAGCGTCGAGACGTCGAGATCCACCGGGCGTGGATCCGGGGGCGGTGCCTCGACGAGCCGCCAGCTCCCGTCCATCCAGCCGAGCCGGTACAGCGGCACGAACGCCTCGCCCTCGTCGGCGAGGAGCTCGATGGCGGCGAGGAGGAAGTCCACCTCCTCGGCGGTCGCGTGGTAGGGCAGGGAGATCCGGACCCAGCCGGGCTTCAACGCCTGCACCCCCGCGGCGATCGCGCGCCGGAACTCGGCGGAGCGGTCCGGGCCGATGCCGAGGAGCCGGTGCCCGTACGGCCCGGCGCAGGAGCAGCCCGCGCGGCTCTGGATGCCGAACAGATCGTCGAGCAGGGTCGAGACGAGCCCGTGGTGGAGCCCCTCGACGTTGAACGACAGGATGGGCAGGCGCGGCCCGCCGGAGGGCCCGTAGAGCCGGACGCGCGGGTGACGGCGCAACCGGGCGCAGGCGGTCTCTCCGAGCGCGAGGTCGTGGGCGAGGATGCGCTCCGGTCCCACGAGCTCCTTCACCAGGAACGCGAGGCCCGCGCGGACGTCGCCCAGGATGTCGGGCGTCCCGCCCTCCTCCCGCTCGGCGAGCCGGTGGGTGTAGTCCACCGAGAGGCGCGCGTGCGCCGCCTTCGCCGGCGCCTCGCCGGGGCCGACGTAGTCCACGGTGCCGCCGCCCGGCCGCTCGGGTGCGCGGCTGCGGAACAGCTCGCGGTGAGCGACGAGCACGCCCGAGCCCTCCGGCCCGCCCAGGAACTTGTGGGTGGAGAAGAAGATGGCGTCGAGCCGCTCGGCCGGATCGGCGGGGTGCATGTCGACGGGCACGTAGGGCCCCGCCGCCGCGTAGTCGGCGCAGGCGAAGAAGCCGTGCGCGTGGAGGACGCGCGCGATCGCCGGCACGTCCGAGAGCGCCCCGGACACGTTCGAGGCGGCGGAGAAGGCGCCGACGCGGAGCGGACGGCCGGCGTGCGCCCGGGCCTTCCGGGCGAGGTCGTCGAGATCGAGGCGCCCCGCGACGTCGAGCTCCACCTCCACGACGTCCGCGACGGACTCGAGCCACGGCAGCTCGTTCGAGTGGTGCTCGTATGGCGAGACGAGCACGATGGGGCGCTCGTCGTCGGGGATCGCGCGCGAGAGGCCGTAGCGGCGCTCCAGCGGCTCCGACACGCGCAGGCCGAGCAGGCCCACGAGCTTGTTCACCGCTGCGGTCGCGCCGCTCCCCACGAAGAGCACCACGTCGTCGGCGGAGGCGTTCACGCAGCGGGCGATCGCCCGGCGCGAGTCTTCCCGCAGGCGCGTCATGGTGCGGCCGGTGGTGGAGATCGCGGTGTGCGTGTTCGCGTAGAGCGGCCGCGCCGCGGCGATGCGCGCCTCGACGAAGGAGAGCGCGCGGCCGGAGGCGGTCAGGTCGGCGTAGGTCACGAGCCGCGCGCCGAACGGCGTCGAGACGAGGGTGCGCCGTCCGATCTCGGAGGCGCGGAGGAGGGCGGTGGCCTCGGCGAAGGTCATCGCCCCTGGTTCTATCTGCCCGGCAGCCAGGGCGCCAAGCGGGCGGTGGCGCGCCGCCGGGGCGGAGGCACGGCTGCCCGGCGGTGCGCGGGACCCGCGCGGGAATTGCACCGGCGTGCGCGCCGTTCAGGGGCGGGTCGCCTCCGCGCCGCCACGGAGGGGAGCGGCTCGCCCCGCACGCGCTGCCCCGCCAGGTGCCTGCGGGAGCGCTCGCGGCGTGCCCGGCCGGGCACGCGAAGTCCCTGTGCGGTGCGCACGGTTCGGCTCGAAGAAGCCCGGCCGGTTCGCTGTTACATGGTGGTAGAAATCTCGAACCGCCGGCGGGTTCCCCCGCTTGGCTCCAAGGAGCAGAACGACGTGCCCATCTTCTCGCGCAACGACGACGGCAAGAGGGACGGGAAGAAGAGCCGCAGCCTGCCGCTCCTCCCGCTCCGCGACATCATCGTGTTCCCGCACATGGTGGTGCCGCTGTTCGTCGGCCGGCAGAAGTCCATCGCGGCCCTCGAGGAGGCGATGGCCCATGACAAGACCATCCTCCTCTGCGCCCAGAAGAAGGCGAAGACGAACGAGCCCTCCTCGGACGACATCTTCGCGGTCGGGACCATCGGCACGATCATCCAGCTGCTGCGGCTCCCCGACGGCACCGTGAAGGTGCTCGTGGAGGGCAAGCTCCGCGCGCGCGTGCGGCGCTTCCTCGACTCCGACCGGTTCCTGCTCGCCGAGGCCGACGAGATCGAGGAGACGAGCGACAGGACCGTCGAGCTCGAGGCGCTGATGCGCTCCGTGCAGTCGACGTTCGAGGCCTACGTCAAGCTCAACAAGCGGATCCCGCCGGAGATGCTGACCAGCGTCGCGTCGATCGACGACCCGGCCCGGCTCGCCGACACGATCGTCGCGCACCTCTCCCTCAAGCTGAACGACAAGCAGTCGATCCTCGAGACCGAGTCGCCCACCAAGCGCCTCGAGAAGCTCTACGAGCTCATGCAGGGCGAGATCGAGATCCTGCAGGTCGAGAAGAAGATCCGGACGCGCGTCAAGAAGCAGATGGAGAAGACGCAGAAGGAGTACTACCTCAACGAGCAGATGCAGGCGATCCAGAAGGAGCTCGGAGAGCGCGACGAGTTCAAGAACGAGATCCAGGAGCTCGAGGAGAAGATCAAGAACAAGAAGATGTCGAAGGAGGCCACCCTCAAGGCCAAGAAGGAGCTCAAGAAGCTCAAGATGATGAGCCCGATGAGCGCCGAGGCCACGGTGGTGCGCAACTACATCGACTGGATCCTCTCGCTCCCCTGGTACGAGTACACCGAGGACAAGCTCGAGATCCCGGAGGCCGAGCGGATCCTCGACGAGGATCACTACGGGCTCAAGAAGCCGAAGGATCGCATCCTCGAGTACCTCGCCGTCCAGAAGCTCGTCGAGAAGATCCGCGGCCCCATCCTCTGCTTCGTCGGGCCGCCCGGCGTCGGCAAGACCTCCCTCGCGCGCTCGATCGCGCGCGCGATGAACCGCAAGTTCGTGCGCATCAGCCTCGGCGGCGTCCGCGACGAGGCCGAGATCCGCGGCCACCGGCGCACGTACATCGGCGCGCTGCCCGGCAAGATCATCCAGTCGCTCAAGAAGTCGGGCTCGGGGAACCCCGTCTTCCTCCTCGACGAGGTGGACAAGATGTCCACCGACTTCCGCGGCGATCCCTCCGCCGCGCTGCTCGAGGTGCTCGACCCGGAGCAGAACTACAGCTTCAACGACCACTACCTCGATCTCGACTACGACCTCTCCAAGGTCATGTTCATCTGCACGGCCAACACGATGGGCGGGATCCCCGGGCCGCTGCAGGACCGCATGGAGGTCATCCGGATCGCCGGGTACACCGACCTCGAGAAGCTCTCGATCGCCCAGCGCTACCTGATCCCGAAGCAGCGCGAGGTGAACGGGCTCGAGAACGTCCCCGTCGAGTGGAAGCGGCGCGCGCTCAAGGCCCTCATCCACAAGTACACGAAGGAGGCCGGCGTCCGCTCGCTGGAGCGCGAGATCGGCTCGGTGTTCCGCAAGATCGCGAAGGACGTCCTGAAGAGCGGCTCGCTCGACGGCAAGCAGTACGTCGTCACCGAGAAGGCCGTGCAGAAGTACCTCGGCCCGCCGCGGTTCCGGTACGGCACCGCGGAGGAGGAGGACCAGATCGGCCTGACGACCGGCCTCGCCTGGACCGAGCTCGGCGGCGAGCTCCTCACCGTCGAGGCCCAGGTGATGCCCGGCAAGGGCAAGCTCATGATCACCGGGAAGCTCGGCGAGGTGATGCAGGAGTCCGCCCAGGCCGCGATGAGCTACGTCCGCTCGCGCGCCGATCTCCTCGGGCTCGACAAGCGCTTCCTCGAGAACGTGGACATCCACGTCCACGTGCCCGAGGGCGCCATCCCGAAGGACGGTCCGTCCGCGGGCATCACGATGGCGACGACGCTCGTCTCCGCGCTCTGCCGCTTCCCGGTCCGCAAGGACGTCGCCATGACCGGCGAGATCACGCTGCGCGGGCGCGTCCTGCCGATCGGCGGGCTCAAGGAGAAGGTCCTCGCGGCGCACCGCGGCGGGATCAAGAAGGTCCTCATCCCGAAGGAGAACGCGAAGGACGTCCGCGACATCCCGAAGATGGTCCGCGAGCGGCTGCAGATCGTCACCGTGGAGAGCGCCGACGAGGTGCTGCGCGAGGCGCTCGTCCTCGAGCACCCGGAGACGTTCCTGCGGCACTCGCCGGAGGAGCCGCACGAGCACGCCGAGACGGCGGCGCAGGCCTAGGACCGCGCCGTCCGCGAGCCGCGACGAGACAGGCCGGGCGCCCGAAGGGGCGTCCGGCCTTTCTTCATCGAGGGCGAACGCGCGGATGCGCGACGCGCGAGCGAAGCGAGCCCGCGGGCGCCCTCGCGGCGGTGAGGCGCCCTCGGCGGCGCGCGGATCCGGCGGGCAGGGGCGAAGGCGCAGCGCCCGGTCAGAGGCCCCCGAGCCGCGCGTAATACCGGTGCGCCCCGCGCGCGCTCGGCAGCGGAACGAGCCCCAGGCGCGCGAGGTCCCAGCCGGGCGCGCCGTCCTTGACCACGACCCAGCGCCGCGCCACGCGGCGCGCGGCCAGGATCGCGTCGGGCGCGAGCGGGCGCCCCTCGGCGAGCCGGCGGACGAGGTCGAAGCCGCCGGGCTCGGCGCGCGCGTGGCGGAACATCGGGTCGAACACCACCACGTCGAAGCTGCGGGGCGGCAGCGCGGCGAGCGCGACGGCGTGCTCCTCCGGGCGCACCTCGATCCGGCGCGCCGCCGGGTCCGCGTGCCGGGCGAGCCCCTCGGCGACCCACGCCGCGAGCGCCGGCGATGCCTCGAGCCCGACCACGCGGCCGTCCGGACCCACCGCCACCGCCGCGACGAGCGCGTCCGCGCCGAGCCCGAGGGTGCAGTCGAGGATCGCGTCGCCCGGGCGGACGTCGGCGGCCGCGAGGAACGGATCCGGCGGCCCCGCGTCCTCGCCCCGGGCCGCCGCGGCGACGCGCTTCGCGCGGAGGGCGCCCATGCCGGGCGACCAGACGTGCTCCGCCCCGTCCACGCGCAGCGCGGCGTGGCGTGCCGAGAGGACGAGCAGCGCGTCCGCCCCGGCCTCGGCGCGCACCGCGTCGAGCGAGCGGTTTCCCCGGGCGCAGAAGAGGAGGCCGTGCCGCGCCGCGGCGGCGCGGGCGGAGGCCTCCTCGGCGGGGGAGGGGCGGAGCGGGGTGGTGACGGCGAGCTTCACGGGGCGGGTTGTGGTCGCTACGCAAGAGTTATATAATAGTTCCTGAATGATGACGAGGAAGACCAACGGGCGCGCCGCGAAGGTCCGCAGCTTCTCGGCGACGGACGAGGACACGGCCATGCTGGACGCCGTCGCCCGCTACCACGGGTTCTCCAAGTCCGCGACGCTCGTCGGCCTCGTCCGCCGCGAGTTCTGGCGTCTCTTTCCCGCCGGCACGGGCGACATCAAGCCCGCGCGCGGCGCCCGGGTGAAAGAATGACCCTCCCCGCCTTCCCCATCCACGACCCCGTCGCGAGCCCCGAGTCCGGCAGCGACCTCCCGGAGGACGACGTGCGCGAGCTCGAGGAGGAGATCCGCGCGCTCGCGAAGGAGAAGGACGCGGTCATCCTCGCGCACAACTACCAGCTCCCCGAGGTCCAGAAGATCGCCGATCACGTCGGCGACTCCCTGCAGCTCGCGATCACCGGCAAGAAGGTCCCGCAGTCCACGATCCTGTTCTGCGGCGTCCACTTCATGGCGGAGTCGGCGAAGGTGCTGGCGCCGGAGAAGCGCGTGCTCCTGCCGAACCTCTCGGCGGGCTGCTCGCTCGCGGACTCGATCACGCCGGAGTCGCTCGAGGACTGGAAGGAGCGCTACCCGGACCACGCGGTCGTCACCTACGTGAACTCGTCCGCGGAGGTGAAGGCGCTCTCCGACATCTGCTGCACGAGCGCGAACGCGGCCTCGGTCGTCCGCTCGCTGCCCCAGCGGAAGATCCTCTTCACGCCGGACCGGAACCTCGGCAACTGGGTGAAGGGGAAGGTGCCGGAGAAGGAGATCGTCGTCTACGACGGCTGCTGCCCCGTCCACGACGTGCTCCGCTCCGCGAACGTGAACCGGGTGAAGGACGCGCGGCCGGAGGCCATCGTCATCGCCCACCCCGAGTGCCGCGCCGACGTGATCGACGTCGCCGACGAGGTCTGCTCCACGACCGCCATGCTCGGCGCGGTCGAGAAGCACCCCGAGGCGCGGACGTTCATCGTCGCGACGGAGCACGGCATCGTCTACCAGATGAAGAAGCGCTGGCCCGACAAGGAGTTCATCGTCGCCGACGGCTGCATCGGGTGCCGGATGCACTGCCCGTACATGAAGATGATCGACCTCGTCATGATCCGCGACGCGCTCCAGCACGGGAAGCACGCGATCGACGTCCCGCTGGACGTCGCCGAGGGCGCGCGGAGGGCTTTGGAGCGGATGATCGCGGTCCCGCGCGACGCCTAGCTGCGGCGCACGATCCCGGGCCTGCGGCGGGCGTCCTCGCTCTCGCTAGCCGATCGCGAAGTAGACGAGGAACGCGATCGCCGCCCCCGCCATGAGCGGGTGGACCTCGCGGACGCGGCCGCGGAGCACCTTCAGGAGGACGAACGACACGAACCCGGCGCCGATGCCGTTCGTGATCGAGTAGGTGAACGGCATGACCGTGAAGGTGAGGAACGCCGGGATCGACTCGGTCGGGTCCTCCCAGGGCAGCGCCCCGACGTCGCGCATCATGAGGAAGCCGACGAGCACGAGCACCGCGCCGGTCGCCTGCGGCGGGACGACGCCCGCGAGCGGGGAGATGAAGAGGCAGAGCGCGAACAGCGCGCCCGTGACGACGGAGGTGAGCCCGGTGCGTCCGCCGGCGGCCGCGCCGGCGGCGCTCTCGGCGTAGGTCGTCGCCGACGACGAGCCGGCAGCACCGCCGACGACCGCCGCGAGGGAGTCGATGAGGAGGACCGTACCCGGGCGCGGGAAGTTGCCCCGCTCGTCGAGGTACTTCGCCTCCTGCCCGACCGCGACGACCGTGCCGACCGTGTCGAAGAAGTCGGACAGCATGAGCGAGAAGACGACGAGCGCCGCGGTGGCGCCGCCGAGCACGTGGATGAACCCGAAGTCGAAGTGGCCGAGCTGCCCGAAGTCCGGCAGCGCGAAGGGCGACGTCGGGAGCACGACCTCCCACGGCTTGAACCCGGCCGCGCCGCCGAACATCGCCTTCGCCGCGATGGCGATGGCGGTCGAGGCGCCGAGCCCGATGAGCAGCGCGCCGCGGGTGTTCCGCGCGATGAGCCAGCCCGTGAACACGAGGGTGAGCGCGAACAGCACCACGGGGAAGCCCCTGAGGTGCCCGGCCTGTCCGAGCGCGACGGGCACGGGGTCCGCCACGTTGCGCGAGATGAACCCGGCGTCGACGAACCCGATGATGGCCAGGAAGAGGCCGATGCCGATGCCGATCGCCCGCTTCATGCTCATCGGCACGGCGCGGACGACCGCCTGGCGGAGCCCGGTGGCGACGAGCGCGGTGATGACGAGACCCTCGGCGACGATGACGCCCATCGCCTGGGGCCAGGTGAGGCCGCGCGCCGCGACGAGCTGGAACGCCACGACCGAGTTCAGGCCCATCCCCGCCGCCAGCGCGAGCGGCAGGTTCCCGAACACGCCCATCGCCAGGGTCATGAGCGCGGCCACGAGCGCGGTCGAGGTGAGGAGGGCGGGCTGCGAGAGCTTCGCGCCGGTCGCGTCGGCGACGCCGCCGAGGATCGCCGGGTTCACGAAGACGATGTACGCCATCGTCACGAACGTCGTGGCGCCGGCCAGGATCTCGCGGCGCACCGTCGTGCCGCGCGCCGTGAGGCCGAAGAAGCGGTCCAGGGCGCCGGTGGGGGCGGGGGTCGGGTTCATGTCGGTCTCGTGGCGGATGGGGCCGTAAGAGGCGGCGGAGGATAGCAGGGCGGGGCGACCGCCGGCCCCGAAAAGGAAGGGCCCGGGTGCCTCATGGAGGGCACCCGGGCCAGGTCCAGCACGGCTCGGTTCGGTTACTTGCGGGCCGCGCGCGCCGGCTTCTGCGCCTTGCCGCTCTTCGCGGGCGGACGGAGCTCCGCCACCACGCGATCGGCGCCGTAGATCTTCGTCAGCGCCTCGATGAGCGCGTCCGAGTGGACCGCCACGGTGCGGTTCACCGCCGGGTCGAAGCCGTAGTCCCCGCCGAGCGACTGGATGTTGCCGTCGAAGACGAGGCCGACGATCTCGCCGTCCTTGTTGATGACCGGCGAGCCCGAGTTGCCCCCGATGATGTCGTTCGAGGTGACGAAGTCGAAGCGGGTCTGGAGGTTCAGCCGGTCCTTCGCGGCGAGCCAGCTCTCCGGCAGCGCGAAGGGATCGCGCCCGGTGGCGCGCTCGTACGCGCCGGCGAACGTCGTGAACGGCTCGACCGTCTTGCCCTTCTCGGTCCAGCCCTCGACCGCGCCGTACGAGAGGCGGAGCGTGAACGTCGCGTCGGGGTAGGTGGTGCGCCCCTGGACCGCGAAGCGCGCCTCCGCGATCCGCTCGTGGTTCTTCTGCACGACCGACTCGACCTCGTCCTCGAACGTCTTGCGGACGGCGCGCGCGTCGGGGTCGATGGCGGCGGCGAGCGCGAGGAGCGGGTCGTTCGCACCCTTCACGGCCGCCTCGCCGCCCTCCCAGAGCTGCTTGCGGACCGCCACGTCGCGGAGCTTGGTCGTCTCGACCACGCGCTTCGCGACCTCCTGCGGCGACTCCTTCCCGAGGAGCTTCTTCATCACCGGGTGATCGGGGCCGAGCCGCTCGCGGATCTTGGAGAGCGAGTGCCCGAGCAGCAGCGTCTCGAACTCGGGGTAGATGGGCGCCTCGCTGAACAGCTCCTGCGTGAGCGCGGGCAGGTTCGAGTCGCGGAACTCGCGGAGCCGGTCCGGGCTCGCCTTCTGCCGCTCCGCCGCGCCGCGGAGGAGGTCGCGCGCGATGGCGAACAGCGTGCTGTTCCTGAACCCGCCCTCGAGCGAGTTGTACTCGTCACGGAGCTGCAGCACGCGGTCCTGCGCCTTCGCGATGGCGTCGAACGCGGGCAGCGCGTCCTTGCCGCGGGGATCCTTCGCGAGCGCCGCCTTCAGCGCCTCCTCGTTCGCGACGAGCGACCGGAAGAAGGCGCGGTCCTGGAGCGCGAGGAACCGGCCGCGGAGCGCCTTGTAGCCGTTCTCCACGTAGAAGAGGTGGGCGTTCGAGATGCGCTTCTGCTCGGGGCCGAGCATCTGGAAGCCCGTGAGGAGGCCGCGCAGCTCCGCGAGGCTCTGCAGCCGGTCCGGGAGCACGACGTCGCGCTGCATCGCGAGCTGGGCCACGGTGAGCGCGCGGTCGGTGCCGCCCGGGTGGCCGGAGACGAACGTGAGCTCGCCCGCCTCGGCGCCCTTCTGCGACCAGCGGAAGTGGTTCTTCATCTTCGCGGGCTTGCCGCCCTGGTAGACGCGCAGGAACGACACGTCGAGGTCGTAGCGGGGGAACATGAAGTTGTCGGGATCGCCGCCGAAGAAGGCGATGGCGAACTCGGGCGCGAACACGAGGCGCACGTCCTGGAACCGGCGGTACTTGTAGAGGTCGTAGACGCCGCCCTGGTAGAGCGTCACGACGTCGCAGCGCAGGTCGGGCGAGGTCTGGCACTCCTTCTCGATCCGCGCCATCTCGCCCTGCAGCGCCTTGTGGTACGCCTCGCCCTCGAGCCCCTTCGTCGCGGCGCGGACCCGCTGCGTCACGTCGCTGATCTGGACGAGCTGGTTCACCTCGACGGTCGGGCACTTCACCTCGTCCGCCTGCGTCTTCGCGTAGAAGCCGCTCTTCACGAAGTCCTTCTGCGCGGTCGAGAGCTGCTCGATGCACTCGTGCGCGCAGTGGTGGTTCGTCATCACGAGGCCGTCCTCGGAGACGAAGCTCGCGGAGCAGCCGCCGGCGAGGCGCACCGAGGAGAGGCGGGCGTTCTCGAGCCACGCGTCGCTCGGCCGGAACCCGTACTTCTTCTCCACCTTGTCGCTGGGGAACGCGTCGTACGTCCACATGCCCTCGTCCGCCACGGCGGCGAGGGGCGCGAGCAGGACCAGCGCGACGACCAGTCTCTTCATGAGGTTGCCTCCGGGGAGAGTACCGGGGCGCCTTTTCCCCGGTTGCCGGCGGTCATAGGACCGGCCCGGGAGTGAGTCAACTAAGCCGGAAACGTGACGGCCCCGCGGTAGGATCCCGCCGTGCTCTCCTCGCGCACCGCCTGGGATCTCGCCGCCAACGCGCTCGCGGCGCGCACCGACGCGCTCCGCGCGAGCGGCCGGCCGGTCCTGGATCTCGCCGAGTCGAATCCCACCCGGGCCGGCCTCGCCTGGGACCCGGCGGAGCTCACCGCCGCGCTCGCCGATCCGCGCGTCGCGTCCTACGAGCCGACGCCGCAGGGGCTCCTCGCGGCGCGGGAGGCGGTCTCGCGCTATCTCGCGGCGCGCGGCGCGGCGGTGGACCCGGGCCGGGTCCTCCTCACCGCCTCGACGAGCGAGGCGTACGCGCTCCTCTTCAAGCTCCTCTGCGATCCCGGCGACGAGGTGCTGGTGCCGGCGCCGTCGTACCCGCTGCTCGACCTCCTCGCCGACCTCGAGGCGGTCCGCCTCGTCCGCTACCCGATGCGCTACGACGGGAGCTGGCACCTCGATCGCGCCGCGCTCGAGGCGTCGATCGGGCCGCGGACGCGCGCCGTGGTGGTCGTCTCGCCGGCCAATCCGACGGGCGCGGTGCTCGACGCGGAGGAGCTCGCCGGACTGGATCGGCTGTGCGCCGCGAACGATCTCGCGCTCCTCGGCGACGAGGTGTTCGCCGACAGTGCGCTCCGGCCGTGCCCGAGCGTCGCTGCGGGCGAACGCGAGGCGCTCGCGTTCCACCTGTCGGGCCTCTCCAAGGTGTGCGGGCTCCCGCAGCTCAAGGTCGGCTGGATCGCGGTCGCGGGGCCTTCGGCCCGCGTCGAGCCCGCCCTCGCTCGCCTCGAGGTGGTCTCGGACGCGTACCTCTCCGTCTCCGGGCCGGCGCAGCTCGCGCTGCCCGGGCTCCTGGCGGGGCGCGAGCGCTTCCTCGCGCCGCTCCGCGTCCGGCTCGCGGCGAACCGCGCCACCCTCGCGGGGGTCCGCGGTGCGGCGGCGGACGTGCTCGCCTCCGCCGGCGGCTGGAGCGCGGTGCTCCGCATCGGCGAGACGATCGACGAGGAGGCGCTCTGCCTCGACCTCCTCGAGGACGGCGTCGTCGTGCAGCCCGGCTTCTTCTACGACTTCGAGCGGCAGGGCCACCTGGTCGTGTCGCTGCTCCCCCCGCCGCCCGAGTTCGCGGCGGGGCTCCGCCGCGTCCTCGACCGCTGTGGAAACGCCGATTTCGCCAGTCCTTCCGGGCGATAGCGCCCGATCGCCGATCGGGCCATCGGTTTGACACCCCTCCGATCGCCGGCCTATAAGCCGAGGGGCAATGAACCGGCTCAAGCTCTGGCTCTTCGCGCTCGTCGTCGTCGCGGCGGCGGGCGTGGCGGTGTACCTCCATACCCGCACGATGCGTGAGGAGGCGCTCGCGGCCGTGGACGCCGACGTCGCCTCCGCCGCCCAGCACGCCGAGGCCGCGAAGAGCGCGCTCGCACACGACGCTGCCGCCGCCGCCGCGCTCGTCGCGCGCGACCCCGCGCTCGCAGGGACCCTCGCCTCCGGGGGTGCCTCCGCGACCGACCCCGCCGCCCGGGCCCACCGGACGCGCGCCGTCGCGCCCGCGGGGTCGGACCCCGCCGCCGCGGAGCTCGTCACGGAGCGTGCCGCACGGGCCGCGCTCGCCGGAGCGGAGCGCGCCCTCGGGTTCCGGTTGCCGGAGGGGACCACCGTGATCGCCGCGTCGCGCGAGACGCTCGAGCGTCGCGAGGCGGGGGCGGGCGAGGCCGCAGCGCTGCTCCGCGCCGCGGTGGAGGGTGGATCGCCGCGCGGTCACGTCCGCGCCGGCGGCAAGCTCCTCTTCGCCGCCGCGGCGCCGGCGGGCGACGGCGCCGGGGTGCTCGTGCTCGCGCCGGTGGGCGAGGCGTTCGCGCGCGGGATCGCCGCCGCCTCGAGGGTGCCGGTGCTGCTCGTCGCGCCCGAGGCGAAGCCCATCGCCGTCGGGATCCTCCCGCTCGCCGACGAGGCCGCGATCGTGAAGGCCGCGAGCATCTTCGGCGTGACCTCGGACGCCGGCCGGCTCGGGCCGGTGGACCTCGGGGTCAGCGCCGTGAAGCTCCCCCGGGCGCCGCTCCTCGGCGCGTCCGCGCCCGGCTACCGCGTCCGCTCGGTGGCGCTCGAGGGCGTGAAGGGGGCCGCGGTGATCGCGGTGGCTCCCACCGCCTCGAGCCTCGCGCCCATCGTGATCCTCCAGTGGCAGGCGATCGGCGCGCTGGGGCTCGCGATCGTGCTCGCGGGCCTGTTCGGCGTCCTCGTCCGCGCGGCGGAGCCCGCCCCCATGCTCCCCGAGTCGCTCCTCTCGGCGGCGGCGCGCCTCGAGAAGGGCGACTTCTCCGCGCGCGTGCCGGAGCTCGCCGGCCAGCTCGGGACGGTGGCCGCCGCGCTGAACCGCGCCGCCGAGGCGGCCTCGACGCCGCCCGCGGCGGCGCCGGCGCCCGCAGAGGATCTCTTCGCGCGCGCCGCGCGGCCCGCCGAGGCGGACCCGTCCGCGTTCGAGTTCCCGCTGCGCGCCCCCGAGCCGCTCGCTCCTGCGGCCGAGGCGAGCGCGGCGCCGCCGGCTCCTCCCGCGCCCGCCCCCGGGCACGCGGACGCGGCGCGCGCGGGCGTGATCGTTCCCCCGGCGCCCGCGGAAGAGCCGCTCGCGGCGCCCGCAGAGCTCCTGCAGGCCGCCGCCCAGGCCGCAGCCCCCGACGGCGACGACGAGCAGGGCCACTGGCGTCAGGTCTTCTCCGACTTCCTCCGCACGCGGGGCGAGTGCGGGGAGGCGGCGGGCGGGCTCACGTTCGAGCGGTTCGCCCAAAAGCTCGCCTCCAACAAGGCGGCCCTCGTCTCGAAGTACGCCTGCCGGACCGTCCGGTTCCAGGTGTACGTGAAGGACGGGAAGGCGGCGTTGAAGGCGACTCCCGTTCGCTGACCCGAGGGATTGAAACCTACGCGGCCGGCGGAAGCGTCAGCGTGAACGTCGCGCCCGCGCCCTGCACGGAGGCGACCTCGAGCGCGCCGCCGTGCTCCTCCGCGATGCGCTGCGCGATGGCGAGGCCGAGGCCGGTGCCGCCCTCCTTCGTGGTGAAGTAGGGCTCGAAGACGCGCGGCAGCTCCTCCGGGCCGATGCCCGGGCCGGTGTCGGAGACGGAGAACGCCACCGCCGGGCCGGCGCGGCGCGCCGCGAGCCGGAGGGTCCCGCCCGCCGGCATCGCGTCGAGCGCGTTCCCCACGAGGTTCAGGAGCACCTGCAGGATCTGATCGCGATCGGCGAGCACCGGCGGCAGCCCGGGCTCGACCTCGCGCGCCACGACGACGCCCTCGGGCGGGGTCGGGAAGAGCGCGAGCACCGACTGGACGAGCTCCTCCGGGGAGATCGCGGCCCGCTCGGGAGCGGGCAGCCGCGCGAACCGGCTGAACTCGTCGACGATGCGCTTCAGGCGCCGGACCTCCTCGCCGATCGCGCGCGTGCCCTCGTCGAAGATCTCACCGAAGTCCCGCCGACCGCGGGCGTGCGCGTCGCGCAGCGTCTCGACGCTCATGGCGATGGGGGTGAGCGGGTTCTTGATCTCGTGGGCGAGCCGCCGCGCCACCTCGCGCCACGCGGCGATGCGCTCGGCCTGCGCGAGCCGGCCGCGGCTCGCGGCCAGATCGGCGGTCATGCCGTTGAACGCGCGCACGAGCTCGCCCACCTCTCCGGAGGCGCCGACGCCCTCGACGCGCGCGCCGAGGTCGCCCGCCGCGACGCGCAGCGCGGCGGAGC
>NZ_JALCZB010000057.1:0-26801 GCF_022690745.1 Anaeromyxobacter sp. SG64
GGCCGCGATCGTCCCGGCCATGCCGCCGCCCACGACGAGCACCTCCGCCGCGACGGCGCGGGGGCTCACCACGGCGCCCCCGCCGCGGCGTGCGCTCCGCGCACGAGCTCCTCCTGCACGAGCTGGGCGCCGTCGAGGATCGGCCGCCGCTCGCGCCAGCCGGCGTCGAGCAGGTCGGCGAGCTCGGCGCGGACCTGCTCGGGCGACCACCCGAGCTCGCGCCCGGCGAGCTGCGCGGCGACGCGCGCGCAGTCGAGCCCGGCGCACGCGCCGACCGCGAGCCGGCAGCGCCGGCGCAGGTCCTGGAGCCGCCGCACCTGCTCGTGCCGCACGCAGTGGACGACCTCGGCGGCGAGGATGCCCTCGTCGCGGCAGAGGACGAGCCCGAGGCGCGGGTCCTCCTCCAGGAGCCGGAGGATCTCGCGCGCGCGGCCGCCGTGGCGGTAGACGAGCCGCGCCGCGATGGGCGCGGCGACCGGGTGCGCGCGCGCCAGGGCCGCCGGATCGGGGACCTCGTCGCCGCCCGGGAGCGGCTCCTCGTGCGTCCGGCACGGCACCGGCGCGCGCCCGAGGAGCGCCAGGATCCGGTCGGTGACCTCCTGCGACTGCGCCCGGTAGCTCGCGAGCTTGCCGCCCACGAGCGACAGGAGCCCGGCCCGGCCAAAGGCGGCGCCGTCGTGGAGCTGGTGCTCGCGCGAGAGCGCGTCCTCGTTCGGCCCGTAGGCGTAGATCGTGGTCCGCAGGCCGCACCAGGCGCGCGTGATGCGCGCGTTCCTCACCCCGGGGAGGAGCGACGCCGCCCCCTCGACGAGGTACTCGACCTCGTCGTTCGTCGCCTCCACGTCGTCCGGATCGCCGTAGTAGTCGTCGTCGGTGGTGCCGACGATCGACTCGTCCTCGTGCGGCATCACGAACATCTGGCGCCCGTCGACCGCCGAGAGGATGACGCCGTAGTTGGAGTAGCGGCGGTCGAGCGTGAGGTGGACGCCCTTCCCCGGCCGCATCGGCACCGCCGCGCCGCTCCGCCGGGCGAGCGCGGGCGACCACGCGCCGGTCGCGTTGAACACCACCGGCGCGCGCGCCTCCCCCTCCTCGCCCGTGAGCGCGTCGCGGAAGCGCACGCCGCGGACGCGCCCCCCCTCCGCGAGGATCTCCCGCCCCGCGGTCCAGGTGCGGAGCTCGGCGCCGTGCGCGCGCGCGGAGAGCGCGTTCAGGGCGCAGAGCCGGAACGCGTCGATGCCCCACTCGTCGAGCGTCACGGCGCCGCGGAGCCCGGGACGCAGCCCCGGCTCGAGCCGGTAGAGCTCCTCGGCCGAGAGGCGGGTCGAGGGCTTGCCGTGCTTCAGCGGCTGGAAGAGGTCGTAGGTCCCGACGTAGACCTCGGTCGCGTACCACGCCGCGCGGTCGCGCAAGGTCGCGCCCTCCGCGCGGGAGGTGAACGGCATGAGGAAGGGGATGCGGAAGAGCAGGTGCGGCGCGATCCGCTGGATGTACCCGGAGTCCCTGCACGCGAGCGCGGTGACGTGCCTGTCCGAGAGCATGTAGCGGATCCCGCCGTGGATCATCCCCGACGAGTTGCCGCTCGCGCCGACGCCGAAGTCCGCCTTCTCGAGGAGCAGGACGCGGAGCCCGCGCATGGCGCAGTCTCGCGCCGTGCCCGTCCCGTTCACGCCGCCGCCGAGGATGATGACGTCGTAGTCCATGCGCGCTCGGGGCCACCGCCCCGGCCAGGGTAACGCGCCGCGGCGGGCTGACCCCCCCTAATCTGCTGGGCCCGGGCACGCCCGCCAGCCTGCTCCCCCCACGGGGGTGGGCGGCTCGCCCGCCCCGCCGCGGTGCCGGCTCCGATCCGCGTCCCGGTTAGATCCGGACACGGAGGGTACATGCTCGGAAAGCCGCTCACGCTCCCCACCCCTGCCGAGGCGCTGCCCGGCCGCGATGAGCCCATCGAGGTCCCGGAGCTCCACTTCGTGAACCGGAACCGGATCGTTCCGCCCTGGCCGGAGGGCCACGCCGTCGCCGATCTCGGGCTCGGCTGCTTCTGGGGCGCGGAGCGCGCGTACTGGAGCCTCCCCGGGGTGTACGCGACGGCGGTGGGCTACCAGGGCGGGCTCACGCCGAACCCGACGTATCGCGAGGTCTGCACCGGCCGCACCGGCCACGCGGAGGTGGTCCGCGTGATCTACGACCCGGCGCGCATCTCGTACGACGAGCTCCTGCGCGTGTTCTGGGAGTCGCACGACCCGACCCAGGGAATGCAGCAGGGGAACGACGTCGGAACGCAGTACCGGTCCGCGATCTACGTCCACTCGGCGGCCCAGCGCCGCGCAGCGGAGGCGTCGCGCGACGCGTACGCGGCCGTGCTGCGCGAGGCCGGCCACGGCCCCGTCACCACTGAGATCCGCGACGCCCCGCGCTTCTACTACGCGGAGGCGTATCACCAGCAGTACCTGGCGAAGAACCCCGGCGGCTACTGCGGGCTCGGCGGCACCGGCGTGAGCTGCCCGGTGGGCACCGGCGTCGGGGCGGTGGGCACGCGCTGAAGGGCGGCCCGCGGAGCGCGCGAGGCCCTCAGGACGTGAGCCGCTTGCGCATGAGGACGTGCGGGACGCCCTCCTCCAGGAAGACCTCGCCCTCCCGGGCGAAGCCGCGCTTCGCGTAGAACCGCTCCGCCGGGAGCTGCGCGTGGACGGTCAGCTCCGCCACGCCGCGCAGCCGCGCCATCCGCTCGAGGTGCTCGAGCACCGCCGCGCCGACCCCGCGGCTCCGGTGCGACGCGGCGGTCGCCTGCCGGCCGAGCCGGCAGGTGCGCGAGTCCATCCGGACGATGCGGCCGGTCCCGACGCAGGTCCCGTCGGGCGCGAACGCGACGACGTGATCGGCGCTCGAGTCCTGCGCGTCCCGGTCGAGCGGGCGCGGGATGTTCTGCTCCTGCTCGAACACCGCGCGCCGCAGCGCGAACGCGGCGTCGCGATCCTCGGCCGTGGAGGCGAAGCGAACGAGGAAGTCCATGGCTGGAACGGTACCGGAACGGCCGCGGCCCGCGCCACCCTGCCGACCCTACTTGCCCGGGTCGTACGTCGACTTCACGTACACCTCGCGGAGCTGCTTCGCGTCCACGTCGCCCGGCGCGCCGGTCATGAGGTCCGTGCCCTTCTGCGTCTTCGGCCAGGCCACGACGTCGCGGAGCGACTCCGCGCCCGTGAGGAGCATGACGAGCCGGTCCATGCCGAGCGCGATGCCCCCGTGGGGCGGCGCGCCCATCTTGAGCGCCTCGAGGAGGAAGCCGAACTTGTTCTTCGCCTCCTCGTCCGAGATCCCCATCGCCTTGAACACCCGCGCCTGGACGGCCGGGTCGTGGAGACGGATGGAGCCCCCGCCGATCTCGAACCCGTTCAGCACGAGGTCGTAGCGGTAGCAGTTCACCCGGCCCGGATCGGTCTCGAGGTACTGGACGTCGGTGTCGTGCGGGCGCGTGAACGCGTGGTGCGCGGCGGCCCAGTGGCCGGACTCCTCGTCGTACTCGAAGAGCGGGGGGTTCACCACCCACAGGAAGCGCCACTGGCCACCGGAGCCGTACTCCGGGATGAGCCCCATGCGCTTCGCGAGGTGCACGCGCAGGTTCGCCATCACCGTGTGGACGACCGACTCCTTCCCGAACTGGAAGAGGAGGAGGTCGCCCTGCTGCGCACCGCAGGCGGCGTTGATGGCCTGGCGGAGCGCGGGCGTCACGGTCTTCGCGAAGGGCGACTGGGTCCACTCGCCCCCCTCGCCCACCTTCGCGCGGGCGAGCCCCTTCGCGCCCATGCCCTTCACGTACTCCTCGAGCTTGTCGATCTCGGTGCGCGAGAAGTTCGCCGAGGCGGGGACGCGCATCGCCTTCACGATCCCCTTCGCCTTCACCGCCTCCTCGAGGAGCGGCAGGCCGCCCCCGTCGTGCTGGCGGACGAGGTCGGTGAGGACGACGTGCGGCATGTCGAAGCGCAGGTCCGGCTTGTCGTTGCCGTACTTCGCCATCGACTCGTCGAACGGCATGCGCAGGAACGGCCGCGGCAGCTCGACGCCCAGGATGTCCTTCCACAGCCGGACGACGAGCCCCTCGATGACGTCGAAGATGTCGTTCTGCTCGACGAAGGACATCTCCACGTCGATCTGGGTGAACTCGGGCTGGCGGTCGAGCCGGAGGTCCTCGTCGCGGAAGCAGCGGACGATCTGGAAGTACCGATCGAAGCCCGCCATCATGTAGAGCTGCTTGAAGAGCTGCGGGCTCTCCGCCAGCGCGTAGAACTTGCCGGCGTTGAGGCGCGAGGGGACGAGGAAGTTGCGCGCGCCGCCCGGCGTGTACTTCACCATGAAGGGCGTCTCGAGCTCGAGGAAGCCCTGCTCGGTGAAGTGGTTGCGCGTGAGGTGATTCACGCGCGCGCGTGTCATGAGCGTCCGCTGCAGCGGCGCGCGGCGCAGGTCGAGGTAGCGGTACTGGAGCCGCTTCTCCTCGCTCGTCTCGATCTTGTCCTCGATCGGGAACGGCGTCGGCTCCGAGCGGTTGAAGATCTCGAGGTCGGTCGCGTGGATCTCGATCTCGCCGGTCTTGAGCTTCGGGTTCGCGTTCCCGCCGCGCGAGACGACCTTCCCGCGGACGCCGACGCAGTACTCGAGCCGGAGCTGCCCCGCGAGGTCGTGCACCTCGGGGCGGACGTCCTCCTCGAACACCACCTGCGTGACCCCTGCCCGGTCCCGCAGGTCGATGAAGACCGCTCCGCCGTGGTCGCGCCGGTTGTTCACCCACCCGAACAGGACGACGTCCTTGCCGACGTCCTCCCGGGTGAGATCACCACACGTGTGGGTTCGCTTGAGCTCGGTGATGAAACGCGACAATGGCAGCCTCCCTGCTGTGGGATCAGGCAGCTAACACCGCGGAACCTGGGAGGTCAAGCGTAGGGAGAGCTCGCTTTGCGCGTCGTTTCAGCGCCTCCACCGTCGCCGGGCGCGCGGCCGCCGGCCCGACGCCGCGGTTACCATTTTTCAGGGAGGAGCCTGCAATTCCGACAGCCGGGCGGGCCTCGCCTCCTCGCACCCGCACACGGGCGCCGTGAAGCCGGCTGGCCTCTTCATTGCAGAACCTGCGGGCGCCAAGGAGGCAGGGCCATGCGGGCTAACGAGGACGGTGGCGTGGCGGTGGACCCCATCTGCGGGCAGCCGGTCCTCGAGGCCGACGCGCAGGAGCTCGAGTACAAGCGGCGGCGCTACTTCTTCTGCTCCGAGCGCTGCCGCGCGCGCTTCGAGAAGCAGGCCGAGCGGATCCACGTGAACGAGCTCGCGAAGCTGGGCACGCTCTTCACCGATCGCCGCGCGAGCTGGGGCCTGGCCTAGGGGCCCTGGCCTCAGCCGGCGACGGGCGCTCCCGCGCGCTGCGCCGCCGCTGGGCGAACGTCCCTGAGCTTGAGCTGCAGCCTGCGCACGCCGTCCCACGCGTCGAAGCCGAGCGTGAACGCCGCCTCCACCGGGCCCGCGCACGCGGCGAGCCGGTCGCCCATCCCGAACCCGATCGCGTCGAGCCCGCGCCCGAGCGCGAGCTTCAGGTGGGCCTTGCTCGCCCCCACCGTGCGGGCGCGCCCGGCCGCGCCGCGCAGGGCGAAAACCGGCTCGGGGTGCCCCGCGCCGAACGGGCCGAGGCGCGCGAGGTCCTCGACCGTGCGCTCGGTCACGTCCTGCTCCTCGAGCCAGCCGTCGATGCGGCAGCGCGGGACGAGGTCGTCGTCGGCGAGGTGCGCCGCCGCGTGCGCCTCGAAGGCGGCGCGGAACGCGTCGAGCCTGGCCCGCTCGACGGTCAGGCCCGCCGCGTGCCGATGGCCGCCGAAGCGGGCGAGGTGGCCCGCGCAGGCCGCGAGCGCGTCGTAGAGGTGGAACGCCTCGATCGAGCGGCCGCTGCCCTTCCCCGCGCCGTCCTCGAGCGCGACGAGCACCGCGGGACGGTGGAACCGCTCGACGATGCGCGAGGCGACGATCCCCACCACGCCGGCGTGCCACCCGTCGCGCGCGAGCACGAGCCCGCGCGCGCCCGCGGCCACCCGCGCCGCCGCGTCCGCCGTCGCCTCCTCGAGGATCCGCCGCTCGATCTCCTGGCGCGCCGCGTTCTCGCGATCGAGCTCCTCCGCGAGCGCGCGCGCCGTCGCCTCGTCCTCCGCGAGCAGGAGCCTCACGCCGCGCCCGGCGTCGTCGAGCCGGCCCGCCGCGTTGATGCGCGGGGCGAGCCGGAACCCCACCTGTCCGGCGGTGACCTCGCCCCCCTCGGCGAGGCCCGCCACCTGCTTCAGCGCGCGCAGCCCCGGGCGCCTCGTGCGCGCGATGCCCTCGAGGCCCCAGCGGACCAGGATCCGGTTCGCGCCGACGAGCGGCACGACGTCGGCGACGGTGCCGAGCGCGACGAGGTCGAGCGCGTCCTTGAGGTTCGGCTCCGGCCGCGCCGGGCCGAACCGGCCGCGGTCGCGGAGCGCGCGCCGGAGGGCCATCGCGAGCGCGAACGTGACGCCCACGGCGGCGAGCCCCTTCGACGGGTAGGCGCAGCCGGGCTGGTGGGGGTTCAGGATCGCGCGCGCGGCGGGGAGCTCGACGGGGACGGTGTGGTGGTCGACGACCACCGTGTCGAGCCCCAGCGCGGCGGCCGCGCGGACCTCCTCCACGCTCGTGATGCCGCAATCGAGCGTGACGAGGAGGCGCGCGCCCTGCGCGGCGAGCTTCTTCACCGCGTCGACGTTGAGGCCGTACCCCTCCACCAGCCGGTGCGGCGTGTAGGTCACGACGTCCGCGCCGGCGGCGCGCAGGAAGCCACAGAGCAGGGCCGTCGAGGTGACCCCGTCGACGTCGTAGTCGCCGTAGCAGGCGATCCGCTCCCCCGCCTCGACGGCCTGGACGAGCCGCGCGACCGCGGCGTCCATGCCCTTCATGGTGAACGGGTCGGGGAGGTCCGCGAGCCGCGCGGCGAGGAACCCCTCCGCCGCGTCCGCCGACAGGAAGCCGCGCGCCGCGAGGACCCGCGCCGCGACCGGGTGGAGCTTCAGCGCGGCGGCGAGCCGGGCGGCCGCCTCCGCGTCCACCGCCGTCTCGATCCACCTCCGCCGCTCCGCGCCGTCCACGGGAGGTCGATACCACGCGAGGGTGACAGCGCCCGCCCGGACGCCGGCCTTCGGTGCGCGGCCGCGCCTCGGCGCCGCGCGCCACGCCCCAAAGACGAGGGCCCCGCCGCCTCTCGGCGACGGGGCCCCGGATGCTTCTCGCGGGCGCGGCTACTTCTGCGCGGCGCGTCCCGCGGGCGCGGCGGGCGCCGCGGCGGACGGGGCGGCGCGGCTCTTCTTCTTCTTGTCCGCGAGCTCCTCGAGCCAGATGGTCATCGGAGCGGCGATGAACCAGGTCGAGTAGGTGCCGGAGACGATGCCGACCAGCATGGCGGCGGAGAAGTCGAAGATCGTCCCGACGCCGTACATGAGGAGGCCGACGAGCGAGAGCGCCGTCGCGAAGGACGTGAGGAACGTCCGGCCGAGGGTCTCGTTGATCGAGAGGTTCACGATCTCCGCGAGCGACTTGCCCTTGAACTTGGCGTGGTTCTCGCGGATCCGGTCGTAGACGACGACCGTGTCGTTCACCGAGTAGCCGACGACCGTGAGGATCACGGCGATCGAGGTGAGGTTGAACTCTCGCCCCGAGAAGGCGAAGTAGCCGAGCGTCACGATCGCGTCGTGGACGATCGCGATGACGACGCCGGGGCTGAACCGGAAGTCGAACCGCAGCCCGATGTACACGACGATGAGGCCGATCGCGTAGAGGACGGCCTTGAACCCCTGGTTGCGCAGCTCGCGGCCGACCGCGGGGCCGACGTACTCGACGCGCCGCACGTCGGGCTTCGCCTCCGCGAAGCGGGTCGCGAGGTCGTGCTCGATCTTCTCGCGGATGCCCTGCGTGATGACGGCGAACGACCGCGTGCCGGCCACGAGGCCCTGCTCGGCGCGCACCTCGCGGACGCCGATGCCGGCGCCCTCGACCGCGGCCTGGAGCTCCTGCGGGCTCGGAGGCTGCTTGAACTGGAAGTCGATCTTGTCGCCGATCTCCGGGTTGAAGCTCCAGCTCTGGATCGGGACCTTGGCCTGGACGGCGTCGACGACGCGCTTCACGTCCGCGTCGCTCATGAGCGCGATGCGCTCGACGCGGATGAGGAACGCGTTCTCGGACTCCGCGCCGTAGGTCTGCACCGAGGCGCCCTTGAAGCCGAGGTCCTCGATGCTCTTGCGGATGGCGCCCGGATCGACGGGCTGGCCGAACTTCACCTCCATCTCGGTGCCGCCCGCGAAGTCCACGCCGAAGTTGAGGCCGTGGATCGCGGGGACGGCCCAGAGGAGGACGGCGGCGTTGACGATGAGGGAGAGCGCCACCGCGATGTGGCGCTTCCCAACGAAGTCGAACTTCGTGCCGTGGGGGATGAGATCGAAGCTCTTGAATCGCATCACACGCTCAGGCGCGCCGTCTCGTGGCGCGTGAAGAACTCCATGAAGGCCCGGGTCACCACGATCGACGTGAACATCGACGCGACGAGGCCGATCGCGAGCGTCACGGCGAACCCGCGCACCGGACCCGACCCGTAGTTCATGAGGACGAGGGCCGCGACGAGGGTCGTGACGTGCGAGTCCACGATGGTCCAGAACACCTTGTCATAGCCCTGCTGGACCGCCTGCTTGATGGTCCGCCCCGCGCGCAGCTCCTCGCGGATGCGCTCGTTGATGAGCACGTTCGCGTCGACCGCCATGCCGAGGGTGAGGACGAAGCCGGCGATGCCGGGCAGCGTGAGCGTCGAGCCGATCATCGCCATGATCGCGAGGACGAGCAGGCCGTTCAGGACGAGCGCCACGTCGGCGACGAGCCCGCTCGCGCGGTAGTAGGCGACCATGAAGAGGAGCACGAGGCCGAGGCCGATGAGGGCGGCGACGGTGCCGCGCCGCACGAGCTCCGGCCCGAGCGTCGCGCCGACCGTGCGCTCCTCGGAGATCGTCACCGGGGCCGGGAGCGCGCCGGCCTTGAGGACGAGCGCGATCTGGTTGGCCTCCTCGAACATCTCCTGCGGGTTGCGCCCCGAGCCGAGCGTGATCTGCCCGTTCGTGGAGATCTCGCCCTGGATGTACGGCGCCGTCTCGACCTTGTCGTCGAGGACCGTCGCCATGCGCCGGCGCATGTTCTCGCTCGTCAGCTTCTGCATGAGGCGGCCGCCCTCGACGCTCATCGTGAACTGGACGAGCGGCCGGCCCGACTGGCCGAACTGCTGGGACTGGTCGATCGCGGCGCGCGCGTCGGCGATGTAGTCGCCGGTGAGCTCCGTCTTCGCGCGGAGGAGGTAGGTCCGGTAGTACTGCTGGCGCGTCGGGCCCTGGCCGACGGTGGCCTCGCCGATGCCGACGACGTTCTTCTGGGGGTCGAGGAGCGGCGTCGCCTTCTCCTGGATGAGCTTCTCGATCTCCGGCCGCGTGTTCGCGGCGAGGATCGTCACCGCGCGCGCGGTGCCGTTCGGCAGCTCGACGCTCTCGGTCGACCAGCAGCCGCCCTGCGGCAGCGGGATGCGGAAGCCGTCGGCGGTCGCGCAGGGCGTGAGCTGCCCGCGCAGCTGATCGAGGGCGGGGTTCTCGTCGTCGGTGATCTTGAACTCGAGCTGCGCGGTGCGGCCGAGCAGCTCCTTCGCCTTCTCCGGATCCTTGAAGCCGGGGAGCTGGATCTGGATCTGGTTGTTCGCCTTGCGCTTGATGTCGGGCTCGGAGACGCCCCACTTGTCGACGCGGTTGCGGATCGTCTTCTCCGCCTGCTCGACGGCCTTCGACTGGAAGTCACGGAGCACCGTGTCCTTGAAGGCGAAGGTGACCGCGCCGTCGTCGTCGCCCGGCGAGTACATCTCCTGGTCGTACGAGTCGAGGACCGAGGACTCGACCTGCTTCGGATCGGCGGCCTTCACCGCGACCCGCGTGCCGCCCGCGGTGGTGGTCACCGACTCGGCGGGGACGTTCTTCGACTTCAGGTACTCGGCGATCTCGTCGGCGCGGCGCGCGACCTTCGCCTTCACCGCGCGCTCCACGTCGACACCCATGGCGAGGTGGATGCCGCCCTGGAGGTCGAGGCCGAGGTTGAGGTGCTTCTGGGACGTCGGCGCCCAGCCGGGCACCGCGTGCTCGTACGCCTCGGTGCTGCGCTGGTCGGGCGGGAGCTTGAAGTAGAACCAGCTCGGGACGAGCTGCCACAGCGAGAAGAGCGCCACCGCGACGATGAGCGCGACGCGCCAGTACCAGGACCGTTCCATCTACTTCTTCGCCTCCGCCTTCACCGGGACGGACTCGACCTGCTTCCACTGCCCGGCGACCTGGCTCTTCAGGACCCTCAGCTTCGTCCCCGACCCCGCGTCGATCGTCACGGTGCGGTCCTCGACGAGGACGATCGTGCCGATGATTCCGCCCTGCGTGAGCACCTCGTCTCCCTTCTTCAGCTCGGAGATGAACTGCTTGTGCTGCTTCGCCTGCTTCGCCTGCGGGCGGAAGAAGACGAAGTAGAAGACGACCGCGATGAGGATGAAGGGCAGAAACCCCATGATGGGGTTCTGGGCCTGCCCCTCGGGCGCGGTCTGAGAGAAGAACGCGTGGAGGACGGGATGCATAAGTCTCCGCTGGGTACGGAAAGGGAAAAGCGCCGTCTTTTAGCGTGAGTTGGCGCCTTTCCGCAACCTCTTTCCGGCCGGGGGCCCGCCCGCTCGGCCGATGCCTGGGGCTATCCTGCGGCTTCTCGCCACGCCTCGAGCCGCTCCCTGCGGAACGCCTCGAAGCCGCCGGCGACGATGGCCTCCCGCGCGCCGGCGAGGAGCGAGAGGTAGAAGTGCAGGTTGTGCAGGGTGTTGAGGCGCAGGCCCAGGATCTCGCCCGCCTTGAACAGGTGGCGGAGGTAGGCCCGGGTGAACGTCCGGCAGGTGTAGCAGGCGCACGCGGGATCGACCGGCGACTCGTCGTCGGCGTGGCGAGCGTTGCGGATGACCACCTTCCCGCGGCTCGTGAAGAGCAGCCCGTTCCGGGCCGTCCGCGTGGGGAGCACGCAGTCGAACATGTCCACGCCCGCCGCGATCCCGGCGAGCAGGTCCTCGGGCGTCCCGACGCCCATCAGGTAGCGGGGCTTGCCCTCGGGCAGGAGCGGCGCGTCGCGCGCGACCCCCTCCCACATCTGCGCGGGCGCCTCGCCCACCGCGTAGCCGCCGAGCGCGTAGCCCGGCAGGTCCAGGAGCGCCGCGTCGGCGATCGCGCGGGCGCGCAGGTCCGCGTGCAGCCCGCCCTGCGCGATCCCGAAGAGCGCGCACGGCGTCCGCCCCTCCCCGCTCTTCCTCGCCTCGTGCTCCCGCCACGCCTCGCGGCAGCGGACGAGCCAGCGCTGCGTACGCGCGAGCGACGCCTCGTGATAGGCGCGGTCGGCGAGCGACGGAGGGCACTCGTCGAACGCCATGATGACGTCCGCCCCGAGCGCCTCCTGCACCTCGATGGCGCGCTCCGGCGAGAGGAAGTGGCGCGAGCCGTCGAGGTGCGAGCGGAAGGTGACGCCCTCCTCGGCGATGGTGACGAGCCCGGGGCCGGCGCGGTCGCGCCCCTCGGCGCCGCGCTCGCCCAGGCTGAACACCTGGAAGCCGCCCGAGTCGGTGAGCACGGCGCCGCTCCACGACATGAAGCGGTGGAGGCCGCCGAGCCGCTGGATGCGCTCGTGCCCGGGGCGCAGGAACAGGTGGTAGGTGTTCGCGAGGATGATGCCCGCGCCGAGCGCCTCGAGATCGCGCGGCTCGAGCGTCTTCACGGTGGCGGCGGTGCCGACCGGCATGAAGACGGGCGTCTCGATCGTGCCGTGCGGCGTCGACAGCCGGCCGCGGCGGGCGGCGCCGTCCTGCGCGAGGAGCTCGAACCGGATCACCGCGCGGGTGTCGTACGCGCGCCGCCGCCTGTCAAGCCGCGCGCGCCCCGCCCCTCGCCACGTCCGCGACGAGCGCCCTCCAGGCACGCCCCGCCCGTCCCTGGACCACGACGCGCAGCCCCACCGTCCGCTCACCCGCGCCGCCGGCCTGGTTCCAGCAGACGATCGCCCGCGCCGTCGGCGGGAAGAGCCCGGACCGCAGCTTCAGCGCGACCTCCTCCCCGACGAGGGGAAGCGCGCCCGGCCAGCGCATCGCGCAGCCGCCCTCGGCCACGTTCACGGTCGCGGTCTCGAAGAGGTTGCCGCCGTGCTCGACGACGATCCGCCGTGCCAGCACGTAGCGCGGCGCCCGCTCGCGGAAGCTCACCGGCTCACCGCGCGCGGCGGCGGCCAGGAACCCGGCGGCGGCGAGGCTGCCGCGATCGAGCTGGAGCTCGACGCCGGGAGGCAGCGCCGGCCGCCCGACGCGCCGCACGAGGGAGACCCGGCCGAAGAGGGTGGCGCGGATGGTCTGGCCGTAGATGCCGACGCGCAGGGCGACCTCGTCGCCCACGCGCGACTCCGAGAGCGCGGGCACGAACAGGCTGCCGTTCTCGGGCCGGAACCCAGCGAGGAACTGGGCCGGCTCGAGGCTCACCGACACGCTGTGCAATCCCGGCCCCCCGCTCCTTTCGACGCCGTTCGAGATCCTATAGCACGGGCGGACCTGGGCGGACGCTCCGTCAAGACGGCCGCGAGAGGAGCATGGCGTCGCCGTAGCTGAAGAACCGATATCGGCGCGCGACCGCCTCACGGTAGGCGGCGAGGACCCGCTCGGCCCCGCCGAACGCACACACCAGCATGAGCAGGGTCGAGCGCGGCAGGTGGAAGTTCGTGACGAGCGCGTCGACCGCGCGGAACCGATGGCCGGGACGGATGAAGAGCGTGGTGCGTCCGGAGCCCGCCGCGACGGCGCCGTCACGCCAGGCGCTCTCGAGCGTGCGCACCGAGGTGGTCCCGACGGCGACGATCCGGCCGCCGCGCGCCCGGCAGGCCGCGATGGCGGCGGCGGCCTCCGGCCGGACCTCGTACTGCTCCGCGTGCATCCGGTGGCCTTCGATGGAGTCGCCGCGGACCGGCAGGAACGTCCCGGGGCCGACGTGGAGCGTGACGGCCGTGCGCGCGACGCCGCGCGCCTCGAGCGCGGCGAGGACCGCCTCGGTGAAGTGGAGGCCCGCCGTCGGCGCGGCCGCGCTGCCGGGGGCGCGCGCCCAGATCGTCTGGTACCGCTCGCGGTCCGCCTCGGAGGGCGCGCGCCGGATGTACGGCGGCAGGGGGATCCGGCCCGCGCGCGCGAGCGCCGCCTCGAGCGCCTCGCCCTCGCGGTCGAGCGTCACGACGTAGAAGCCCTCGCCCTCGCTCGCCTCGACGCGCGCCTCCAGCTCGCCGAACGCGAGCGTGGTCCCCTCGCGGATCGGCTTCGAGGCCTGCCCCATCGCGCGCCAGCGCCGGCCGAGCCCGCCCGCGAGCGGCTCGCACAGGAGCAGCTCCACCTTGCCGCCGGTCGGCTTCGTCCCGACGAGCCGCGCCGGGATGACCTTCGTGTCGTTGAAGACGAGGAGATCGCCGGGGGCGAGCAGCGCCGGGAGCTCCGCGAAGCCGCGGTGCCGGAGCGGGCCGTCCGGCGGGACGACGAGCAGGCGCGAGGCGTCGCGCGGCTCTGCCGGCTCCTGCGCTACGAGCGCCTCGGGCAGACCGTAGTCGAAGTCCGAGAGTTTCATCTTTTGCCGGGGGATTGCGTCCCCCGCCCCGCCGAGCGAAGCTCGTCGGGGCCCCACCCCCGCTCGGCGGGGCCCGTGAACCTGCGCGCCCGCGTTCGCGGGGACGCGCAGGTTCCCCGCCGGAGGGGCTTCGCCCCTCCCGCGCTTCGCGCGGGGGCCCTCCCGCGGAGCTCGGGGGCTCCGCCCCCGCGTTTCGTATCCGAGATCATGTCCTCAATACATCCGCGCCACGTCCGCGCCCGGATAGTAGTGGAGGAGGATCTCGCGGTAGCCCTTCCCCTCGCGCGCGAGCCCGGCCGCGCCCCACTGGCAGAGGCCGGCGCCGTGCCCCTGCCCGCGGCCGTCGAAGACGAACGCCCCGCGCTCGGAGCGCAGGTCGAACGCGAGCGAGGGCAGGCGGGCGTAGCCGAGCCGCTGGCGCAGGTCGGTGGCGAGCACGGTCGCGCGCCGCCCTCCTGCGGAGATCTCGACCCGCTCCGCGCGGCCGCTCGCCGTCCGCGTCGAGACGCGCGCCTCGGTCGCCGCGCCGCGCAGGCCCGCGGCGGCGCGGAGCGCGCGCGCGTCGATCCGCGCCGACCAGCGCACCCCCGGCGCGCGGTCGCAGCGCCCGCACGCGACCGAGGCGAGGTAGGGCAGGTCGCGCCCGAGCGCGGGCAGGCCCGCCTCGGTCGTGCCGCCGCACGACGCGTGGAAGTACGCCTCCACCGGCTCCATCCCCGAGACGAGCACCTCGCCCGCCGTGGCCTCGGCCGCCGCCCGCGCCGCGGGGCTCGCCGCGCCGTGCCGGTAGACCTGGGCGAGCACGCCCGTCGCGATGTCCCAGCGCCGGTTCGCGGCCTGCGCCTCGATCTTGCGCGTGAGGGCGTAGCTCCGGGCCGCGACCGCCTGCGCCTTCAGGGCCTCGCCGGGGAAGCTCACCGGCATCTCGCCCGACACCACGCCCGCGACGTAGTCCTCGAGCCGGACCTCCTCGATGCGCTCCGGCCGCTCCGAGACGCGCACGCGGATGAGCTCCTCCGCCTGCGCGGGCGCGGCGGAGACGAGGAGGAGCGCGAGCGCGGCCCGGATCGGCGCCACCCCGAGGGCGGCGGGCGCCATCACCCCTCGTCCGGCGCGCCCGCGACGGTCGCCGCCCGGTCGCGCCGCGACGCGCGGACCTTGTGCCAGACGTAGAAGACCACCGCCGCGACACCGGCGGCCACGATGACGAGCTCGAACCGGTGGTAGACGGCCTTCATGCGCGGGTCGCTGTCCCACTTGTCGCCGAGCTTCGCCCCGACCCACGCGAGCGCGAGGCACCAGGGGTACGAGCCCGCGAACGTGAAGGCGATGAACTTCCCCATCGGCATCCGCGACACGCCCGCCGGGAACGCGATGAACGTGCGGACGACGGGGAGGAGGCGGGCGGCGAACACGACCCACTGACCCCACCTTCGGAAGAGGCGATCCGCCACGTCGAGATCGTGGTGCGACACGAGCACGTACCGACCGTACCGCTCGATGAGCGGGCGGCCGCCGTACAGGCCGAGGTAGTAGGCCGGGACGGAGCCCACGACGCAGCCGATCGCGCCCGCGAGCGCCGCCCCGTGCAGCGTGAAGTTGCCGAGGTACACGTGGTACCCGGCGAGCGGCATGATGATCTCGGACGGGAGCGGGATGCAGGCGCTCTCGATCGCCATGAGCAGGACGACCCCGCCGTAGCCGAGGTAGCCGACGACGGCGATGGTGAAGACCGCGAGCTTGGCGACGACCGACTGGATCATGCGTCCCCTTCGCCCGCGGGCGGCTCGGCAGGCTCGCGGGCATAGTAGACCGCCTCGTGCCCGCAGGTGCAATCCGCCGCGGGAGGCGCCGGGTAGAAGTGGCGCGCGCCGCGAAAGCTCCGGAGCCAGTGCCCCGGCGCGCCCTCCTCGCCCGGCCCCAGCACGTAATCTGGCGAGAGCGTGACCTTCCCGCCGCCCCCCGGGAGATCGACGGCCAGGTGCGGGATCGCGAGGCCGCTCGTCCGCCCCCGCATCTGCTCCAGGATCGCGACCCCGGCCTCGAGCGGCGTGCGCAGGTGCGCCGTCCCCTCCGCGAGATCGCCCTGGTGGAGGTAGTACGGGCGGACCCGGCTCGCGAGGAGCCGCTCGTTGAGATCGGTGAGGAGCCGGGCCGACGAGTTCACGCCGCGCAGGAGCACGGACTGGTTCTCCACCGGCACCCCGTGGTCGACCAGGGCCTCGCACGCGGCGCGCGCGTCCGGCGTGACCTCGACGGGGTGGTTGAAGTGCGTGACGACGAAGAGCGGCGCGTGGCGGCGCAGGAGCGCGGCGAGCGCGGGCGTCACGCGCATCGGGCAGGTCACCGGCGCGCGCGTCGCGACGCGGAGGAGCTGGACGTGCGGGATGGCGCGGAGGCCCGCGAGCAGCGCGTCGAGCCGCTCGTCCGAGAGCACGAGCGGATCGCCGCCCGAGACGATCACGTCCCGCACCTCGCGGTGCGCCCGCACGTACGCGAGCCCCTCCTCGATCGCGTCGCGGTCGAACCCCGCGTCGGCGCCGAACGTGATCCGCCGGCGCGTGCAGTGACGGCAGTAGACCGAGCAGCGATCGACGGCGAGGAAGAGGACGCGATCCCGGTACTTGTGGACGATCGCGCGCGCGGGCCGGTGCGCGTCCTCGCCGATGGGATCGCGCAGGTCCCCGGGCGCCTGCGTCGCCTCGCCGGGGAGCGGGATGGACTGCATCCGGATCGGACAGCTCCCGTGGACGGGGTCCATGAGCGACGCGTAGTACGGCGTCACCGCGACGCGCGTCCGCCCTCGCGCGTGCGCGAGGCCCGCGCGCTCGTCGTCGGTGAGGGCGACGAGGCGGCCGAGGTCCTCGGCGGTGCGCAGCGCGTTCCGGTGCTGCCAGCGCCAGTCGCGCCAGTCGCTCTCGGAGACGTCGGGGAATCGGGCTCGAAAGTCCATGGGATCACCGCTCGGGCCGTCGCCACGGGGAACGCCCGGCGGGGCGCGGAAGCTACCCGCCCGCGACGCAGCGGTCAAACGACGCCTGGCCCCGGAGCGCCGCCTCGCCTGCCTGCTGCCGCTCGGCCTGCACGGCGGGACCCACCCCGGTCGGTGGGGCGACGGGCCGTGTCATGGCGGCGCGTCGGTGTTAAAGGAGACGCGCGGCCCTCGCAGAGGGCCCCCTGTGGAGCGAGACGACATGGCGAATCTTCCTGTGACGAGCGACCACGGGGACGTCGGCGCCCTTCCTCCGGAGCGCGCGAACGGCGAACCCCGCCCGGCCGGCTCGGCGATCGACGACGGGATCCGACCCGTCCCGAGCGTCCGCGCGCGCTTCGCGCCCGGCCCGCGCTCCATCTGGAAGGACGTCCCCGAGACGCTCTGGAACGACTGGCACTGGCAGCAGCGCGAGCGGATCACCCGGCTCGAGCAGCTCGAGAAGGTGATCCACCTCACGGACGAGGAGCGCCGCGCGGTCGTCGAGACGGACGCCGAGTTCCACATGGGGATCACGCCGTACTACGCGGCGCTCATGGATCCCGACGACCCGAGCTGCCCGATCCGGCTGCAGTCGGTCCCGACCCTGGGCGAGCTGACCATCGCGCCCGCCGACCTCGAGGACCCGCTCGCCGAGGAGCGGGACATGCCGGTGCCCGGCATCACGCACCGCTACCCGGACCGCGTCCTCTTCTACACGACGCACAACTGCCCGGTTTACTGCCGCCACTGCACGCGCAAGCGCAAGGTGTCGGATCCGACGACCGCGGCCGCGAAGCGCCAGATCGAGGAGTCGCTCGCGTACATCGCGGCGCACCCGGAGATCCGCGACGTGGTGATCTCCGGCGGCGACCCGCTCTCGCTCTCGGACGACCGGCTCGACTACATCCTCGGCCGGCTGCGGGCGATCCCGCACGTCGAGATCTTCCGGCTCGGCACCCGCAACCTCGTCACCCTCCCGCAGCGCGTGACGGACGACTTCGTCCACATGCTGCGCCGTCACCACCCGGTCTACGTGAACACGCACTTCAACCATCCGAAGGAGTGCACCGCCGAGGCCTTCGAGGCGGCGCGGCGGCTCGCGGATGCCGGGTGCGTCATCGGCAACCAGATGGTGCTCCTGAAGGGCGTCAACGACGAGCCCGAGACCGTGAAGGAGCTGAACCACAAGCTCCTGCTCATGCGGATCCGGCCCTACTACATCTACCAGTGCGATCTCTCGAAGGGCATCAGCCACTTCCGCACGCCCGTCGAGACCGGCATCCGCATCATCGAGCACCTGCGCGGCCACACCTCCGGCCTCGCCGTGCCGCACTTCGTCGTCGACGCGCCCCAGGGCGGCGGCAAGATCCCCGTGAACCCGAACTACGTGGTCTCGCACGAGGGGAAGCGCTGGGTGCTGAGGAACTACGCAGGGAAGGAGTACGAGTACCTGGAGCCTTAGGTACGGCGCACGATCCCGGGCCTGCGACGGGGGTGCTCGCTCCTTCCGGCTGCGGCGTACGGAGGCAGTACGCCTCGCCGGGCGTCGCTGCGCTTCCCCGTCTCGGCTCCGGGCTCGTGCGCCTGCGGAACGTCTCTCCGCGTTCACGCGATCCCGGGCCTGCGGATGGGGCACGGCTGCGGGTGAGGTCTCGACGCGTGCGAGCGCGGGCCGGCGTCACTGCTCGATCGTGACCGTCAGCTGGGAGCTGCCGGCCCAGCGGGTGAGCTTCGTGACGAGCGCGATCATCCGGCCGTCCTCGTCGTTCCACTGGCAGCCCGCCTCCTCGCACGCGCCCGGGATCGCCGAGAGCACCTCGCGCCAGCGAGCGTCGAGCCTGGCGATGGCGAGGGGGTTCCCCGTGTAGTCGAGCGTGAGGCCGGAGATCGTTCCCGAGCCGTCGCGCTTCACGCCGTACAGGACGTCGAGCCTCGTCCCGAAGTCGCTCGCGAGCTCCCGCGCGAGGTGGGTCCCGTCCCAGGGAAACGCGAGCGGGCCGCCGAAGACGGCCTGCGCCTCCTCGAGCCCCGTACCGACGCCGACGCCTTCGAAGGTCATGCGCCCGGGGGCCCCTGCGGGCTGGAGCCGAACCCGGGCGCGCAGGTCGCCGTGAGCGTCGGGAGCGCAGGCGGCGGCGAGCAGGGCGAGTGCGACGGCGAGGGCGAGCGGAACGTGGCGCGGCATGTGGGCTCTCCTTGTGTTGCGGGGGGGGTAGAGGCGTTCAGCGCTTCTTCGTCCAGAAGTCCTCGTTCGACAGCGCGCGGCGTGCGGTCTCGACGTCGAGGAGCTGGACCCGGACGCCGAGCTCCGCCCGCGCTCGCAGGTGGAGCCGGTCCGAGCCGAGGCGCGCGGAGGGTCCGACCTGAACCGTGAACCCGTCGCGGCGGGCGCCGCCGGATACGACGCCGTGCCGGAGCTCCGGGAGCTCGAGGCGGTCTCTCGCCGCGGTCAGCACGGGCGTCTTCACGACGCAGCCCGGCCGGCCCGCCTCGTCGAGCGCGCAGCGGACCGCGACGCGCCGCGCGCCGAGGCTCGCGGTCACCGCCCGCTCGCGCAACGACGCCTGCGCGCCGATGCGGAGCGCGCCCACGTCGAGCTCCAGCCCGACGGCCCCCTCCGCGCTCACCTCGAGCGGCGCGGGGCGGCGCTCGAGGCGGGCGCGGTGGCGCTCGACCGCTCCGAGCGCCTCCGCGAGCGCGTGCCGGAACCGACCGTGGATCGCGGCGAGATCCTGGTTCTCCGCGGTCACCGCGCCCGGCTCCCACGGCTGGAGCTCGCGGACGGGGTCGATCACGCGGGGGTGCGCCGCGAGCTCGTCGAGGGTGCGGCACGCCTTCGCCGACGCCACCCACTCGCCGAGGAACCGCTCGAAGTCCGCGAGATCGAGGCGGCGGAGCGCGACGTTCGCCCGGTGCACGGCCGCGCGCTGCTCGGGGCTCCGGCCGCAGAGCGAGTACGAGGGCCGAAACCCGCTCCACAGCAGGTCGCGCGCTCCGTGGGGCTCGCGCGGAGGGAGGACGACGTGCGGCGTGCTGCTCGACTCGATGCGGGACATGCGGTGGCCCTCGCGGTCCGACGAATGGATCGTCCGGATCGCGAAGGGCGTGCCGCGCCCAAGCGCTCGACATCACGTGCGCCCCCGCGGCCCGGGCGGCGCCTTCGCGGACCTGGAGGACGCCGGGCGGACCTTCGAGGGCCGCTACTCGACCACGGCGATCGCGTCGATCTCGACGCGCGCGCCGCGGGGGAGCGCCGCGACCTGCACGGTCGCGCGCGCCGGCGGCTCGCCCGGGAAGTACCGGCCGTACGCCGCGTTCACCCGGGCGAAGTCGCCGAGGTCCGCGAGGAAGATGGTGGTGCGGACGACGTGCTCGAACCCGGCGCCTCCCGCGGCGAGCACGGCGCGCAGGTTCTCCATCACGCGCGTCGTCTGCGCGTCGATGTCCCCGGCCACGAGCTCGCCGGTGGCGGGGTCGAGCGGGATCTGCCCGGAGAGGAACAGCGTGCGCCCGCCGCGCGCCTCGACGGCCTGGCTGTAGGGGCCGATCGCCTGGGGCGCGGCCGGGGTGGAGAGGATCCGCTTCATGCCGCTACCGTAGCGGCCTCGGCCCGAGCGTTCAACGGTGGCTTCTCGCGCGGCGGCGGCCGGGGCGCGATCAGACGCGCTCGACGGACTGGACGCCCTCGATCCGCTCGAGCGTCCGGATGACGGACTTGAGCTGCTTCAGGTCACCGACCGTGACCTCGAAGTCGTTCACGGCGCGCTCGCCCGGCGTCGTGCGGCAGCTCGCCTGCGAGATGTTCAGGCCGGCCTCGCTGAACGTCTGCGAGATCCGCGCGAGGATGCCGGGGCGGTCGCTCGTGATGACCCGGATCGAGATCTGCCGCTTGAAGTCGCCCTTCACGTCCCAGGCGACGTCCACGCGCCGCTCCGGGTCGATCCCCAGGACCTTGTCGCACGCGACGGTGTGGACCGTCACGCCCCGGCCGCGGGTGATGAAGCCGACGATGGCGTCGCCGGGCACCGGGTTGCAGCACCGGCCGTAGCGGACGAGCACGTCGTCGATGCCGTTGATGCGGACGCCCCCCGCCGGGCGGCGCGCGACCTTGCGGAAGATCTCGGTGAGGCGCGAGGTCGGCGACGGCTCCGCGGGCGTGGGCTCGGCGAGCTTGTCGGCGGGGAGGAGCTGCTGGAGCACCTGCGCCGGAGCGACCTTGCCGTAGCCGATGGCCGCCAGGAGGTCGTCGGGGGCGCGGTAGCCGAGGGCCTGCGCCGCCTTCTCGAGATCGCCGCCCTTCTGGGCCTTGGCGAGGCTGAGGCCGAAGCGGCGGAACTCGCGCTCCGCGACGTCGCGCCCGATCTCGAGCGAGCGGCGGTGCTCGGCCTGGCGGATGAACTGGCGGATGCGGGCCTGCGCGCGGCTCGTCTTGACGAAGCTGAGCCAGTCCTTCGACGGGTGCGCGTTCGGCGAGGTGAGGATCTCGACCGTGTCGCCGTTCTTCAGCGCGTAGCGCAGGGGGACGAGCTTGCCGTTCACCTTCGCGCCGACGGTGTGCTCGCCGACCTCGGAGTGGATCGTGTAGGCGAAGTCCACCGGCGTCGCCCCGCGCGGCAGGCTCTTCACCGCCCCCTTCGGCGTGAACACGAAGACCTCGTCCGAGAAGAGGTCCACCTTCACCGTCTCGAGGAACTCGCGCGGATCGGCGAGTTCGCGCTGCCACTCGACGAGCTGCCGCAGCCAGCCGAAGCTCTCGGCGTCCTTCTTCGAGAGCTCGGCGCCCTTCCCGTCGCGCCCCTTCTCCTTGTACGCCCAGTGCGCCGCGACGCCCTCCTCGGCGATGCGGTGCATCTCCTTGGTGCGGATCTGCACCTCGATGCGCTCGCCGCGCGGCCCGACCACCGTGGTGTGGAGCGACTGGTAGAGGTTGGGCTTCGGGATGGCGATGTAGTCCTTGAAGCGGCCGGGCACCGGCTTCCACAAGGAGTGGATGATCCCCAGCGACTCGTAGCACTCCGCGACGGTGTCGACGATCACGCGGAAGCCCACGACGTCCAGGATGTGGTCGAAGTCGACGTCGAGCTGACGCATCTTGCGCCAGATCGAGTAGACGTGCTTCACGCGGCCCGAGACCTGGACGGAGATCCCCGCGTCGGTGAGGCGCCCGCGGATGACCTCGACGACCTCCTGCACGAACTGCTGCTTCTCCTTCGCCTCCGCCTCGACGCGCGACGACAGCTCGGCGTAGTCCTCTGGGCGGAGGTACTTGAAGGAGAGGTCCTCGAGCTCGCTCTTCAGCCACTGGATCCCGAGCCGGTTCGCGAGGGGCGCGTAGATGTCGAGGGTCTCGCGCGCGATCCGCTCCTGCGACTCGGGCTTCATGTGATCGAGCGTCCGCATGTTGTGGGTGCGATCGGCGAGCTTGACGAGCAGGACGCGGATGTCCTTCGCCATCGCGACGACCATCTTGCGGAAGTTCTCGGCCTGCTTCTCCTCCTGGGTGTTCGCGGCGCTGAACTGCGAGAGCTTCGTCACCCCGTCGACGAGGTCCGCGATCTCGGGCCCGAACAGCTCCGCGATCTCCTCCTTGGTGGCGAGCGTGTCCTCGATCGTGTCGTGGAGGAGCCCGGTCACGACCGACGACTCGTCGAGCTTCAGCTCGGCGAGGAGCCCTGCCACCTCCAGGGGGTGGATGAGGTACGGCTCACCGGACTTGCGGATCTGCCCCTGGTGGACCTTGGCGGAGTAGACGTACGCCTTCTTGATCAGGTCCAGATCGGGGTCCGGGTGGTACCCACCTACCCGGTCCAGGATGTCGTTGAGGCGCAGCACACGGATCGTTCGAGCGTATCGGGTCGAGCCCGGGCGCGGCAAGCCCGGGATACGCCCCCCACTCGTCTCCTTTCCGTAACGCGGCGCAGCAGGCGGCGCCAGGTCCGCCGCGACGCCGGGGGCCCTGCCCGGCTGCCAGGGGCCAGGCGATTTGAGCGCGGGCGGGGGCGCGGCTAACGTGGCAGCACGCGCCTCGCCGGGCTCCGAGGCGCCATCACGCGCCTCCGTCCCGGGGCGCCGGGAGGATCGAGATGGCGGTCGTCTTCGTCAGCATCACGCCGCTCGGCACGGGGACGCCGAGCGTGTCGCGCTACGTCGCGGGCGTGGAGCGCATCCTCCGCGGCACCACGCTCACGCACGAGCTCACCGCCATGGGGACGATCATCGAGGGCGACCTCGACGAGATCCTCGCGGTCGTGCGCCGGATGCACGAGCACCCCTTCACGGAGGGTGCCGTCCGCGTGTCGACGCTCGTGAAGATCGACGACCGCCGCGACAAGGAGCACACGATCGCCGGGAAGATGCGGTCGGTCGCGGAGAAGCTCCGCTGAGCGACCGGGCGCGATTCGAGAGAGGCGACCGGGCCGTTCAGCGGGCTCCCTCCGCGCTCCGGCCCGGCGCGGCGGCGGCCCGGTCGTCCGGCTTCGCGCCGGCGCGCGGGTCGATCGCGGGGGCGCGCTCGGCCGCCGCCCGCTCCTGATCGGCCTGGTACTCGCGGACGGAGCGGCGGTTGAGCAGGACGATCGTCCCGCCGCCGAGGACGGCCAAGGCCATGGCTACGGCGAACAGCCAGAACGCGCGGCGGGAGCGGCGCTGCGGCCGGGCGGGGGCGGTCATCGAGCGATCCTAGCGCGGCGGCGAGCGAGCGGCGGCGCGCGTCCGTCGCGACCAGGCGGAGCAACACGCGGCGCGCGCCGGTCGGTCATCGCGAGAAGCTCCCCGAAACGCGAGCGGCCGGGCGCTCGGCCCGGCCGCGGGGTGATCGTCCGCCGTAGGCGGGCGCGCTACCCGAACGACTTCTCCTTCTGCTCCTGCTCTTCCTTGCAGCGGATGCAGAGGGTCGTCACCGGCCGCGCCTCGAGGCGCTTCGCGGAGATCTCCTCCTCGCACCGCTCGCAGATGCCGAAGGTGCCGTTCTCGATGCGGGCGAGCGCCTTGTCGATCTTGGCGAGGAGGAACTTCTCGCGATCCCGCAGGCGGAAGATCATCGACTGCGTGTACTCGCTCGACGCGAGGTCGATCTCGTCGGGGAGATCGTCGGTGTCGAAGCTCGCCTCTTCCGTGAGCGTCTTCTTCGCGGAGAGCAAAAGCTGCCGCTTGGACTCCTCGAGCATCGTCTTGAACTTCTTCAGGTCCTTCTTGTTCAAGCGACCTCCTCGCTGACGCGCCCCCCCGGGGGCCCGACCGAAAAGAGCGGAGAAACTAGTCTGCGCCCCCGGGGCTGTCAAGCCGTGCCCAGCCGCGCAGCGGGCCTTTCGCGCGGCGCGCGCTCCGCGGCGATCGCCCCGGCGGCCGCGGCGCGCGGGCCTCGGGAGAATCGCGCGGAAGCTTTACTCGGGTCCGCCGCCGGAACATGCTCAAGCGCCATGTCCGACGGGAAGTTCGACCGCGAGTTCCTGCGCGGCGCGCTCGCGCTCACCGCGCGATCCGAGGTGGATCGCCTGCTGCTCATCTCCGACCACCCCATCTCGCCGAACGAGATCCGCGGCCGCCCGATCAAGCGCAAGCTCGTCTACGCCGTGACGAGCGAGGGGATCGCCGACCAGCTGAAGGCCCGCAAGTACATGGCGGTGCTCATCCCGCCCTACGACTACACGCGCATCGAGAAGATCAAGGTGGCGGTCGTCGCCGCCCAGGCCGCGGGCGTCGTTCGCGACGGCGACACCATCCTCGCCCTCGCCGGACCGGGCGAGGACCGGGTCGTCGACACGCTCGTGAAGGTGGAGATCGGCTCGGAGGACCCGGAGGAGAAGATCCGCGTCGACACGCTCGGGCTCCCGCCCGGGTTCTCCTCGCAGGTGGTGGAGAGCCTCATCCACACCGCGATGGAGATCGGCGCGGAGGGCTACGAGGGGCACCCCGTCGGCACGATCGTCGTCATCGGCGACTCCACCGCGGTGATGGAGAAGAGCCGCCAGCTCATCCTGAACCCGTTCCAGGGGATCAGCGAGGCGGAGCGGAACGCGCTCGATCCGCCCATCCGCGAGGCCATCAAGACGTTCTCCGCGCTCGACGGCGCGTTCATCATCCGGGAGGACGGCGTCGTGCTGGCGGCGGGACGCTACCTGCTCACCATGTCACGCGACGTGAAGCTGCCGATGGGGCTGGGCGCGCGCCACAGCGCCGCGGCGTCGATCACGACCGAGTCGAAGTCCATCGCGGTCACGGTCTCGCAGACGAGCGGCACGGTCCGCGTCTTCCGCGAGGGCGAGATCGTCCTCGAGCTGCGCCAGAAGCTTCGCCGCGTCTGACCCAGGGCCGCCTTGCACGCTCCCGATCGCCGCCCCGCCCTCGCCGCGCTGCTCCTCGGCGCGGCCGCGACGCTCTTCCACGTCTATTACGCGGGCCACCTCGCCCTCTCCCCGCAGGAGGCGTACTACTGGGAGTGGGCGCGGCGGCTCGACCTGTCGTACTTCGATCACCCTCCCCTCGCCGCCTGGACGATCGCGCTCACGACCGGCCTCCTCGGCGACTCGGAGCGCGCGATCCGGCTCGCGGCGGCGCTCCACTCCGCGATCTTCTGCGCCTTCTTCTGGCTCTCCGTCCGGCGGCTCTTCGGCGCCCGGGTGGCCCTCGTCGCGCTCGCCGCCGGGCTCGCCGTCCCGCTCTTCGCCCTCGGGCAGGTCATCATCACGCCCGACGGGCCGCTGCTCTCCGGCTGGGCGATGGCGCTCTACTTCACGCTGCGCGCGCTCGACGAGGAGCGGCCGGCGTGGCTGCTCGCCGCGGGCGCGGCGACCGGGTGGGCGCTCCTCGGCAAGTACACCGGGGCGCTGCTCCTGCCGCAGATCCTGCTCGCGCTCCTCCTCGACCCGCGCGGCCGGCGCATGCTGCGGACGCCGTGGCCGTGGGCGGGGGCCGCGCTCGCCGGCGCGCTGTTCGCGCCGGTGATCGTCTGGAACCTCCGGCACGGGCTCGCGAGCTTCGAGTTCCAGACGCAGGCCCGCGTCGCGCACTCCTCCCTGCGCCCGGTCCTCGTCGCGCGCTACGTGGGGCTGCAGGCGGCGCTCGTGACGCCGGTCCTGCTCGTGCTCGCGGTGGAGGCCGTCGTCCAGGCGATCCGGCGGCGAGCCGATCCCGCCTTCCGGATGTGCGCGATCTTCGCGGCGCCGCTCCTCTGCCTCGCGACGCTCGTCTCCCCTTTCCACTGGGTGAAGGGGAACTGGCTCGCGCCCGTCTACCCCACCGCCTTCGCGGCCGCCGCGGCGCTCGCGCTCGCGGGGGGGTGGCGGCGCCGCGCCGGGTTGGCGGGGATCGCGCTGGCGCTCGCCGGCAGCGTCTACACGCACCTCGTCCCCGTCTTCCCCGCGGTGCCGTTCCCGGCGCGCGACGAGGGCTCCGCGGGCTGGCGGGACCTCGCCGCGCGGGTCGACGCCGAGCGCGCGCGCCTCGGCCCGGACGCCTTCGTGGCGGGGTGCAACTACAAGGTGTCGGCCGAGCTCGCGTACTACCTGCCGGGCCACCCGCGGACCTGGTCCGCCGAGATCGCGGGCGACCACGGCCTGCAGTACCGCTACTGGTTCGACCCCGCCGCGCTCGCCGGTCGCGAGGGTCTGCTCGTGCTCGACCCGCGCGAGAAGCACACGTGCGAGCGCCGCGCCGAGGCGTGCCGGCCGCTCGTGGCGCTGCCGCCGCTCGAGGTGAAGCGCGGCGACGCCACCGTCACGACCTTCGAGCTGTGGCGCTGCCGGTACGGCGAGCCGCCGCCCGCGCCGCCGGGGCTGGCCGCCGCGCCCGCGCCGCGCTGAGGCAGCCGGCCGCGAGCGCGCACGCGTCGCAGCGGCGCGCCTCCCGGCGGGCCGGGCAGATCCCGCTCATCCCGAGGTGGCAGAGGGCGAAGTCGTAGCGCACCGGATCCTCCGGATCGACGCGCCGGAGCGAGGCGGTGATCTCCTCGGCGGTTTTCCAGCTCGCGTCGGGCCGCGCGGTGAGACCGAGGGCCCGCGCGACGCGGTGCACGTGGGTGTCGAGCGGCACGACGAGCGCGGCGGGCGGGACCTCCCGCCACAGCCCGAGGTCGACGGCGTCGGGGCCGCGCACCATCCAGCGCA
>NZ_JALCZB010000058.1:0-26501 GCF_022690745.1 Anaeromyxobacter sp. SG64
GCCGCGGCGGGCGGTGCGTTCCAGCTCGCCCGCCGGCGCGCGCGGCGCTCCGCCGCCGTCCCCGCCGAGGCGGCCGCGGGCCCCGCCGATCCCTTCGCCGCGCCCGCGCCGGTCGTCCTCGAGCTCGCCGACGACCTCGTGGCGGCCGCGCGCGCGGAAGATGGGCGGACGATGCGCGAGGCGCTCGCGGCGCTCCGCGACCAGCTCTGGCGCGAGCTCGGGGTGCAGGTCCCCGGCGTGGTCCTGCGTCCCGCCCCGCTCCCGCGCGCGGGCTGGTCGCTCCTCGTCGACGACGTTCCGGTCGCGTCGGGCTCCGCTCCCGAGGGCGAGCTCCTCGCGCTCGTGGCGCCCGAGGAGCTCGCGCTCGTCGGCGTCGGGGCGACGGCGGCGACGGACCCCGCGAGCGGCCGCCCCGCGGCGCTCGTCGCCGCCGCGGACGCCGCCCGCGCGTCCGCGCTCGGGCCGGTGCTCGGCCACCTCGAGCGGATCGTCGCCGAGGCGGGCGGAGCGCTGCGCGGCGCGGCGCATCACCTCGTCGGCGTGCAGGAGGCGCAGGCGCTCCTCGACGCGCTCGAGCCCACCGCGCCCGCGCTCGTCCGCGAGGCGGGCCGCCAGCTCCCGCCCGCGCTCCTCGCCGAGGTCCTGCGCCGGCTCGTCGAGGAGGGCGTGTCCATCCGGCCGCTGCGGACGATCCTGGAGGCGATGCTCGAGGCCGGCGGGCCCGCGCGCGGCGCGGCAGCGCTCGCCGAGGCGTGCCGCCGATCGCTCCGGCGCCACATCGCGCATCGCTTCGGCCGGGGTGGCCCGCTCGCCGCGCTGCTCGTCGATCCCGCCGCCGAGCGCGCGATCCGCGAGGCCCTCGCCGGTGAGGCGCTCGCCCTCGACCCCTCCGACGCGCGCGCGCTGCTCGACGCGCTGGACGCGGAGACACGCGGCGGCGCCGAAGCGCCCGTGATCCTTGCGAGTGCGGACGTCCGGCGGGCTTTGCGCGGACTCGTTGCGCCGCGCTTTCCGCAGGTCGCGGTGCTCACCTTCGACGAGCTCCCGCCCGAGCAAGAGGTCCGTCCGGTGGGGCGGCTCGCCCTCGCGGCCTGAGCGGAGCGATCCCAAAAACGCGCCGGGCCGCGGCAGGTTGGCCGCGGCCCGCGAGCTTGCCACCGGGAGAGCGCCGAGCTTCAGGCGCCGGCGGCAACCGGCGGGGTGCCGTCGTCGTTGCCCTCGTCCTCGTCGTCGGGCTCGAGCGGCTTCGCGAGCGCCTCCGGGCGGTTCACGCGATCCCGGAGCTCCTTGCCGGTGCGGAACAGGATCCCGCGCTTCGGCTTCACCGGAATCACCTCTCCGGTCTTGGGGTTACGGCCCTGGTACCCGTCGTAGTGCTTCACGTGGAAGGCGCCGAGGCCGCGGATCTCGATGTTCTCTCCGCGACAGAGCGCGTCCTTCATCGAGTCGAAGATCGTCTCGATCGTGGACTCCGCTTGCTTCTGCGTGACGCCGCGCTTGACCACGAGGATGTTGATGAGATCCGACTTCAGCATCGGCACTCCGGACGAAAGCTGAGGGCCCGCAAGGCTCGGCAAGCCCCTCGAGGTTGAGGGGAGCCTAGCCGAAGCCTCCGAAATCAGCAAGGGTTCCAACGGCATGCGCAGTTCTGCGCACTGGAGCGGCGCGAATCGCGCCCCTGACTACGCGCGCCGCGCCGGCAGCTCGCCCGCTTCCCCGGGGGGAGCAGCCGGCGCCGGCAAGGCCTGCGCGGCGGGCTTTTGTTCGCACAGCGCGCGGAAATCCACTGCGGCCAGGCGCTCCTCCGCCCGCTCCTCGATCTCGCGGACGATCCCCGCCACCGGCCCCCGGGAGTGGGGGAGGTCGGACGAGCGCCCCACGATGGCCCGGCGCACGTCGAGCAACGTCAGCCGCTCGAGCGGCCTCGACGGGACGAGCCCCCCATCCGTGAGGGAGACGACGAGCCCCGCGTTCCTGAGCGCCGCGAGGACCTCCCCGGCCTCCTCGGCGCCCGAGCCGAGCCTGCTCGCCACGTCGCCCGCGTCGGGCGCGGGCTCTCCCCGGTCGAACGCCCTCGCGATCTGGAGCATGGCCTGCCCCGCGAGGATCTCCTTGCCGGTCGGCGACGACGGCTGCGGAGCCCCGTGGATGAGCGCGGTCGCGTACTGGATCACGAACGCGAGGCGCGCGCCGAAGAGGAGGATCGTCCAGGAGACGAACAGCCAGAAGATGAAGATCGGGATCGCCGCCACGGAGCCGTAGATCGCGTGGTACCGGACGATGCCGCCGATCCCGAGCGCGTAACCCCACTTGGCGAGCTCCCAGGCGACGCCCGCGGCCAGGCCGGCGATCACGGCCGACTTGATGCGGACCTTCGTGTAGGGGACGAGGAGGTAGATGAGCGAGAAGAACGTGCAGGTGAGGAGGGCACCGCCCGCGACCGCGAGCGCGCGGAAGCCGCTGCTCGCGAGGAACGCGCGGCCGGTGGCGGCGAGCGTGAGCGAGCCCGCGAGCAGGAGCGGCCCGAGGGTGATCCCCATCCAGTAGATCACCGCCTGCTGCGCGATCGGGCGCCGGCGCTGCACGCCCCAGATGTCGTTCAGCGCGGCGTCGACGTTCGTGAAGAGGGAGATCGCCGACCAGACGAGGAGCGCGCCGCCCACGATCCCGGCGCTCGTCGCGTGCGCGTTGGTCACGAAGCGCTGGAGGTACGGCTCGAGCGTGTCTCGCGCGCCGACGGCCAGGTTGGAGATCAGGAACTCGTGGACGAGCTCGGAGATCTTCTCCATCCCGGTGAAGGCCTGGACCACCGAGAAGGCGACGACGAGGGCCGGGACGAGCGCGAACAGCGTGATGTACGTGAGCGCCATGGCCCGCAGGCGCACGGCGTCGCTGTCGAGGACCCGCAGGGCGGTCCCGACGGCGCTCCAGCCGGCCCGGAGGAGGCGGACCACGCGCTCCCGCGTCTCCGCCGGGCCGGTCATCCTCGTCAGCGCTCCTCGCCGCCAGAGCCGCCGGCGCTGCCCGCGGCGTCCGACGGCGCCGAGGCCTGCGGCTCCTCCGGCGCCCGGCCGCGCCCGCCGCGATCGCCGCCGCGGTCGCGATCACCGCCGCGATCCCCGCCGCGGTCCCGGCCGCGCCCGCGCTCGCGCTCCCGCTCGCGGGGCTGATCCCCGCGCTGCTGGCGGCCGTAGATGTCGAACTGCTCCTGGTGATACCCGGACTGCGCCTTCACCTCGATGGTCTTGTTGAAGCGATCCATGAGGTAGCGGAGCTCCTCGCGCTCCGCGCCCTGCAGGATGCGCGCGACCTCGGGGTGGGCGTTCACCACGAGCACGGGCTCGGGGAAGTGAACCGCCTCGCGGCGGATCTCCCGGAAGATCTCGTACGCGATCGTGATCTTCGACTTGATGTGCCCCTTGCCCTCGCAGTAGCTGCAGGGCTCGTTCATCACGCGCGTGACCGACTCGCGCACGCGCTTGCGCGTCATCTCGACGAGCCCGAGCTCGGAGATCTTGAGGACGTTGGTCTTCGCCTTGTCCCGCCCCAGCGCGTCCTGCAAGGCCTTGAAGACCTTGTCGCGGTTCTGGGGTTTGTCCATGTCGATGAAGTCGATGATGATGATGCCGCCGATGTTCCGCAGGCGGAGCTGGTAGACGATCTCCTTCGCGGCCTCGACGTTGATCTTGGTGATCGTCTCCTCGAGGTTCTTCTTGCCGACGTAGCGGCCCGAGTTGACGTCGATGGCGGTGAGCGCCTCCGCCTGGTCCATGATGATGTAGCCGCCGCTCTTCAGCCAGACCTTGCGCTGGCTCGCGCGCTTCAGCTCCTGCTCGATGCCGTACGCGTCGAAGATCGGCTCCTCGCCGCGGTAGTACTCGATCTGGCTCTCGAGGTGCGGCGCCTGCTCGTGCACGAAGCGGAGGATCCGCTCGTACTCGTCGCGATCGTCGATGACGAGCTTGCCGACGTCGGCGGTGAAGAGGTCGCGCGTCGCGCGGAGGATGAGGTCGAGGTCGCCGTGGAGGAGCGCCGGCGCGGAGACCTTGTCCTTCGTGCGGATGATCTCGTTCCAGACCTGGATGAGGAAGCGGATGTCGGCCTCGAGCTTCGCCGCCTCCACGTTCTCCGCCACGGTGCGGACGATGAAGCCGGTCCCGTCCGGCCGCATGCGATCGACGATGTCGCGCAGCCGGCGCCGCTCGGAGTCCTTCTCGATGCGGCGCGAGATGCCGATGTGATCGACCGTGGGCATGAACACGAGGTGACGCCCGGGCAGCGAGATGTGGCTCGTGATGCGCGCGCCCTTCGTCCCGATCGGATCCTTCGCGACCTGGACGATCACCTCCTGGCCCTCCTTCAGGAGGTCCTGGATGTTCTTCGGCTCCTTGGAGCGCTTCTCGCGGTCGTGGCCGTTGCGGCCGCGGCCTTCGCGGCCCTCGCGGCCCTCGCGGTTCTCCCGATCCCGACCCTCGCGGCCCTCGCGGCGCCCGCGATCGTCGCGATCGCGGCGGCGCTCCCGGTCGCGGTCGCCCCTGCCTTCCCGCGGCTCGCGGTCGGACTTGGCCTCGCGCGCGTCGGCCTTCTCGCGCGGCGCCTGGATCCGGTCGGCGAGCGGGGCGGCGCCCTCGGGCGCGGCCACGACGGGCGGCGGGGTGGGCGCCGCGAGCTCGGCCGCCGGGGTCTCGGCGGGCACGTCCGCGAGGGGCGGCACGGGCAGGGGCGGCGGCTGCGGCACCGCCGCCATGCCGATCTCCTGCGTGAGCGGGATGGGCGTGAGCGGCGCCGGCGGCGCGTCGATGGCGCTGCTCGCGACGTCGGGGACCTCCGCGGCCGCCGGGGCCGCCTCGGTGGGCTCCGGCGTGAGCGGAGCGGCGACCGCCTCCGCGGAGGCGCGCGCCGCCTCGTCGGTCCCGGCGGCCGGCTCGCCGATGGCGAGCGGCGCCTCCTCGGCGATGGGCACCGGCGTGGCGGCCGGCGGCTCGGAGGACACGGCGCGCGCGCGCGCCTCCTCCGCCTCCGCCTCCTGCTCGGTGGGCACCTCCGGCACCTCGACGCGGTGCTCGCCCTCGGTGAGCTCGAACTCCTCCGAGAACTCGGGGTCGCCGTAGACGTCCCCGACGTACAGGAACGCGGCCTTGTCGAGCCCGATGTCGACGAAGGCGGCCTGCATGCCCGGGAGCACGCGAACCACCCTGCCCTTGTAGATGTTGCCGACGATCCCCTTCTCGCGCTTTCGCTCGAGGTAGTACTCGTGGATGGTGTTGTTCTCGACGAGGGCGACGCGAGTCTCCGCGCCGGCCGCGTTGATCACGAGGATGCTGTTGCCCGCCATGGCGATGGTCCTCTCTCGCCCCGGGAAGGCGCGGGGAGAGCGAGGCCCGTCATCACGATGGGCCGCGACCGCGAGCGTCCGGGCGGTGCCGGGCGTCTCGGATCGGCTGTCGAGCTTCCGCTCAAAGCGTCGCGCTCCTCGCGCCCGGCGGCCGCGGTTCGTCGCGGCGCTGCGGGGCGCGCTGTAGTTCAGGCGTCCAGGTAGCGAGGCGCGCGCGGCTGACGGCCAGAATCCTGACCCTCGCCCGCCCTCGCGAAGCTGACGCCTTCCTTCAAAACCTTCACTCCCCTGGGCGGCTCCCCGTCGCCGAAGATCGCCGCCAGCACCTCGGCTGGCTTCGCGCTCCCGGAGGGATCCGCCCGCAAACTGAACGCGACCGTCCCCGGGCCTTCGACGGCCAGGTGGGTCACAATTTCTTTCAAGTCTATCTCTCTTCCCTTCGTCTCCGCGACCTTCTGTCGCCGACGCCCCCGGCTCTTGGGGGGGGGCGCCCGGGTGACGACCGCCTGGTCGGCCTCCCCGAACCCCGCCACGCGATCCGAAAGGGTCACCTCATCCCAGCCATCCCCCTCGAACTCCACGCGATAATGGACGGCGCGGAGTGATTCGGAAATCGACGGCGCGCTCGCCTCCACCCGCTGGGCGTCGAGCACCTCGAGCCCCTTCGGCAGCTCCGGAGCGAGCCGGGCGGCGACCTCGGCGGGGTCGAGCTCGCCGGCCAGCTCGAGATCCATGAACTCCGCCTGGCTCTCGACGCCCACGGCGAGCGCCGGGCCGAACGAGACGCGCGGCTTCGGGTGGAAGCCCTGCGAGTAGACGACCGGGAGCCCCGCGCGGCGGATGGCGCGCAGGAGGGTGTGCATCGTCTCGAGGTGCGAGAGCGCCACGAGCCGGCCGAGCTTCGCCCAGCGGACGCGCACCCGCGTGCGGAGCGCCGGCTCGGGCGGGCGCGGCGGCCGGGGCGGCTCGGGGACGTACTCGCTCGCCTCGTAGGTCCGGTTCTTCACGACCTCGTAGTCGCACGCGCCGCACACGCTGCACGGGGCGAGCACGCAGTCCTCCACCTCGGCGAGGTTCCGCGCCGCGGCGAGCTGCTTCGCGAGGTAGGGCTTCGTCACGCCGCAGTCGATCCGGTCCCACGGCAGGACCTCGTCGAGCCGGCGGCGGCGGTGCGCGAACCAGTCGAGGCCGACGCCGTGCTCGCGCTCGCACGCCTCGAACGCGGCGAGCCAGCGTCCCTCGTCGAACCATTCCGACCACCCGTCGAGCCGCTGGCCGCTGCGGTAGGCGGCGAGCACCGCCGTCGCCACGCGCCGGTCGCCCAGGGCGAGGGCCCCCTCGATGGACGACTGGCGCGAGTCGTGCGGCTTGAACTGGATCGCGCCGTTCCGGCCGCCGAGCGCGGCGGTGATGAGGGCCTGGCGCCGCCGGGTCTCCTCGGGCGGGATCATCGGCTCCCACTGGAACGGCGTGAAGGGCTTCGGCACGAAGGTGGAGGCGCCGAGGTGGATCGCCGCCGAGCCCTGCCCCTTCGGCAGCGCCCGGCGCGCCGTGGCGAGGCACCTCCTCGCGAGCTCCGCGATCGCGACGACGTCCTCGTCCCGCTCCTCGGGGAGCCCGATCATGAAGTAGAGCTTGAGGAGCGACCAGCCGTTCTGGAACACCGACTCGACGGCGCGGAGCAGGTCCTCCTCGCGGTTGCCCTTGTTGATGACGGCGCGCATCCGCTCCGTCGCGGCCTCGGGCGCGAGCGTGAAGCCGGTCTTCCGGATCCGCGCGATCTTCTTCGCGAGCGAGTCGTTCATCGTCTCGGTGCGCAGGGACGGCAGGCTCATCGCGATCTTCTCGCCCTCCCAGCGGGCGAGGAAGTCGTCGAGCATCCCGTTGAGCGGCGCGTAGTCGCCCGACGAGAGCGACAGGAGCCCCACCTCCTCGTAGCCGGAGGCGTCGAGCCCCGTCTCGGCGAGCCGCAGGACCTGCTTCGGGTCGCGCTGCCGGGTCGGGCGCGTGATCATGCCGACCTGGCAGAAGCGACAGCCGCGGGTGCAGCCCCGCTGCAGCTCGATGGGGAGCCGGTCGTGGATCGTCTGCATGAACGGCACGAGCGGCCGCGTGTACGCGGTCGTCGGGAGCGCGTTCAGGTCCGGCATCACCCGCCGCTCGATCTTCTCGTAGCCCGGCACGAGGGGCTCGAGCTCGACGAGCGTGCGCGTCGCGGGGTCGTAGCGGGGGCGGAACAGCGACGGGACGTACACGCCGGGGATGCGCGCGAGCCTGCGGAGCAGCTCCGCGCGCGAGGCGCCGCCGCGCCGGAACCCGCTGTCCGCGACCGCGTCGGCGATCTCGAGCGCGACCTCCTCGCCCTCGCCCACGGCGAAGCAGTCGAAGAAGTCGGCCACGGGCTCCGGGTTGAAGGCGCAGGGGCCGCCGCCCACCACGATGGGATCCCCGTCGCCGCGCTCGCGGGCGTGGAGCGGGATGCCGGCGAGGTCCAGCATCGCGAGCACGCTCGTGTAGGCGAGCTCGAACTGCAGCGTGACGCCGAGCAGGTCGAACGCGCGGACGGGCGCGCGCGACTCGAGCGTGAAGAGCGGCACGCCGCGGGCGCGGAGCATGCCCTCCATGTCGGGCCAGGGCAGGAACACCCGCTCGCAGGCGATCTCGGGCCGGTCGTTCAACAGGTGGTAGAGGAGCCGGAACCCGAGGTTGGACATGCCGACCTCGTAGGTGTCCGGGAACGCGAGCGCGAAGCGCACGCGCGCGGCGGACAGGTCCTTGGTGACGCTGCCGAACTCGCCGCCGACGTAGCGGGACGGCTTCTGCGCGGCGAGCACGAGCTCGTCGAGCGCGGACGGGAGGTTCGCGTAGGGGGTCGTCATGGTTCGCCGGGCCGCGGGTTCGAACCGCGCCTCGCCCAACGTCGTGTGGAACTCCCGGATCCGACTGACGAATCCGGCAGGGCTGGCGTTCGTAGCACACCCGCGCCGCCGGCGGCAACGCTCGAGGCGAAGGTCCGACCGGGGACGCGCCCGCCCCGACGGCGCCTCGAGAGGCCGTGAACCGATCCCCTCCCGGCGCCTCGACGCTCTCAGCGGCGGACGGCGAACGGCCCGAGGTCGCCCGCGTGCGGCCTCCAGGAGACCTGGACCCCTTCGACCCGCGCCGCCGGCGGCCCCCGCCCGCACCAGCGGACGAGCGCCTCCACCTTCGCGCGCTCGCCCTCCGCCTCCGCCTCGACGCGCCCGTCCGCCACGTTCCTCACCCAGCCGTGGATCCCCAGCCGGCGCGCCTCGTCCACGGTCGCCTGCCGGAACGAGACCCCCTGCACGTCCCCGCTCACGAGGATGTGCGCGCGAACGAGCTCGGCCATCACTCCTCCAGCATCCGCAGGAACTCCGCCTCGCCCACCACCTTGACCCCGAGCGACTGCGCCTTCTCGAGCTTCGAGCCGGCGTCCTCGCCGGCGACGACGAGATCGGTCTTGCGCGAGACGCTGCCCGACACCTTGCCGCCGCGCCGCTCGATCTCGGCCTTCGCGTCGTCGCGGCTCATGGCGGCGAGCCCGCCGGTGAGGACCACCGATCTCCCCGCGAACGGGCCGCGGGCCTCGATCGCCTCCTGCGCGGGCCTCACGCCCGCCTCGAGGAGCCGCTCCACCACGCGCCGGTTCTGCGGCTCGGCGGTCCAGGCGCGGATCTCGCGCGCGGTCTCCGGGCCGACGTCGCGCACCGCGAGGAGCTCCTCCTCGCTCGCGTCCATGAAGCGCGCGAGGTCGCCGAAGTGGCGCGCGAGCGTGGCCGCCGTCGCCTCGCCCACCTGCGGGATCCCGAGCGCGAAGAGCAGGCGGCGGAGCGTCGTGTCCTTCGAGCGCTCGAGGGCGTCGAGCATGTTCTGGGCGCTCTTCTCCGGGAGCTCGGCCTTCGCGTCCCGCTCCTCCTTGCGCGGCCGGCTGAACAGCTCCTGGAAGGCGCGGAAGGGGACGCCGTACAGATCCGCGAAGTCGCGGACGAGGCCGCGCTCGACGAGCCCGGCGGCGAGCTTGTCCCCGAGCCCGTCCACGTCCATGGCGCGGCGCTGGGCGAAGTGGGTGAGCCGCCCGACGAGCTGGGCGGGGCAGGCCGCGCCGGTGCAGCGGTAGACCTTCTCCCCCTCCTCGCGGACCACCTTCGCGCCGCAGACCGGGCACGCGGTCGGGAACGTGAACGGGCGCTCCTCCCCGGTGCGCCGCTCCTTGAGCGGCATGACGACCTCGGGGATGACCTCGCCCGCGCGGCGCACGAGGATCCAGTCTCCCTCGAGGACGTCCTTGCGCCGCATCTCGTCCTCGTTGTGCAGCGTCGCGCGGGACACCATCGCGCCGGAGAGCCGGACGGGCTCGAAGTCCACGACCGGCGTGAGGATCCCGGTGCGCCCCACCGAGGCCCAGATGCGCCGGATGCGCGTCGCCTCCTCCTGCGGCGGGTACTTGTAGGCCACCGCCCAGCGCGGGAACTTGGACGCCGCGCCGAGCCGGCGCCGCCAGTCGAGGTCGTCCACCTTCACCACGACGCCGTCCGTGTCGTACGGGAGCGCGAAGCGCCCCTGCGCCATGCGATCGCGGTAGGCCTTCACCTCCGCGATGCCGTCGCAGCGCGCGTTCGCCGGGTTCGTCTCGAAGCCAAAGCGCCCGAGCGCCTCGATCTTCTCCATGTGCGTGCGCCACGCGCCGGGCGCGGCGCGCGCGCCGCCGGGCTCCGCGCCGGGCACGAGCGCCTCGTAGGCGATGAAGGAGAGCGGACGGCGCGAGGTCACGCGCCAGTCGAGCTGGCGGAGCGACCCCGCCGCCGCGTTGCGGGGGTTCGCGAACGGCTCGCCGCCCGCGCGGAGGATCTGCCGGTTCATCGCCTCGAAGTGCTCCTTGAAGAGGAGCACCTCGCCGCGCACCTCGACGCGCGGCGGGACCTCGCCGAGGAGCCGCTCCGGGATCCCCCGGTTCGCGCCCGTGCGGCCGACCGTGCGCAGGTTCGCCGTGACGTCCTCGCCGTTCACGCCGTCGCCGCGGGTCGAGCCCTGGACGAGGCGGCCGCGCTCGTACACGAGCTCGACCGCGAGCCCGTCGAGCTTCGGCTCGGCGACGTAGCCCACCCGGACCTCCTCGCCGAGCCCGAGCAGGCGGCGCACGCGCGCGTCGAACTCGTCGAGCTCCTCGTCGGCCTGGATGTTCCCGAGCGAGAGCATGGGCTCGCGGTGGACGACCCGCTCGAACCGCTCGCTCGGCGTGCCCGACACCCGCTGGGTCGGCGAGTCGGAGGTGGCGAGCTCGGGGTGAGCCGCCTCGAGCTCGGCGAGCTCGCGCACGAGCCTGTCGTACTCGGCGTCGGAGAGGACCGGTCGATCGAGGACGTAGTAGGCGTGATCGGCGGAGAGGATCCGCGCGCGGAGCTCCGCGGCGCGGACGGCGGCGGCGTCCCTGTCGGCATCGGCCGGCATGGCGCCAGGATTACGACCGACGGGCCCCTCTTTCAATCGCTTCTTGGCGCGCGCGCCTCGCGAAGGCGCGCTCGAGGTGAACCGCGACGCCCGCGGGACTCCCGAGCCTGCCGGGGCGCCCCGGGGCGCCGCGCGGGGCGCCCTCGACCGGAGCGGGCGGCGGCCGGCCGCGCCGTTGACACCTCGGGACGGGCCGCATAGGTTTCCTGCCTCTCCTCCGGTTTCCTCACGAGACCGCACGCAGTCGCGCACCCGCGCCGCGCGCCTCCCGACCGGGCGCCCCGCCTCCCCGAGACAGACATGCCCGCCGCCGTTCAGCCCGCCGCGTCTCCCCCGTCGAGCCTCACCGATCTCAAGCACATGAAGGTTGCGGAGCTCGCGAAGCTCGCCCGCAGCCTGGAGATCGAGGCGGCGGGGGCGATGAAGAAGCAGGACCTCATCTTCGCGATCCTCCAGGCCCAGTCGAAGGTCGCCGAGGAGAAGAAGGAGGACATGGAGGTCGGCGGCGAGGGCACGCTCGAGGTGCTCCCCGACGGCTTCGGCTTCCTGCGCAGCCCCGACTTCAGCTACCTGCCCGGTCCGGACGACATCTACGTCTCGCCCTCCCAGATCCGCCGCTTCAACCTGCGCACCGGCGACACCGTGCGCGGGACGGTGCGCCAGCCGAAGGACGGGGAGCGGTATTTCGCGCTCCTCCGGGTGGACTCGATCAACGGCGAGCAGCCCGAGGAGAACCAGTCGAAGGTCCTCTTCGACAACCTGACGCCGCTCTACCCGACCGAGCGCCTCGCGCTCGAGCACGATCCGAACGAGATGACGACCCGGGTCGTCGACCTGTTCTCGCCGATCGGCAAGGGCCAGCGCTGCCTCATCGTCTCGCCGCCGCGCGCCGGCAAGACGGTCCTCCTCCAGAACATCGCGCACGCGGTCACCACGAACCACCCCGAGTGCACCCTCATCGTGCTGCTCATCGACGAGCGGCCCGAGGAGGTGACCGACATGGAGCGGACCGTGAAGGGCGAGGTCGTCGCCTCGACCTTCGACGAGCCCGCCACGCGGCACGTGCAGGTCGCCGAGATGGTGATCGAGAAGGCGCGGCGGCTGGTCGAGCACAAGAAGGACGTGGTGATCCTGCTCGACTCGATCACCCGCCTCGCCCGCGCCTACAACTCGGTCGTCCCCCCCTCCGGCAAGATCCTCTCCGGCGGCGTCGACTCGAACGCGCTCCACAAGCCCAAGCGCTTCTTCGGCGCGGCCCGCAACATCGAGGAGGGCGGCTCGCTCACGATCATCGGCACCGCGCTCGTCGACACCGGCAGCCGCATGGACGAGGTGATCTTCGAGGAGTTCAAGGGCACCGGGAACTCCGAGATCGTGCTCGACCGCAAGATGATGGAGAAGCGGATCTTCCCCACCATGGACATCGGGAAGAGCGGCACGCGCAAGGAGGAGCTGCTCCTGCCGGCCGACTGGCTCTCGAAGATCTACATCCTGCGCCAGACCATCCTGAACGGCCTCGACAACGTCGAGGCGATGAAGTTCATCCTCGACAAGTTCCGCCAGGTGAAGAACCACGAGGAGTTCTTCAAGATGATGGTGGGCGGGGGCAAGTAGGCGCCCGAGGCGGCGCGCGCACGCCGGGGTTGACGCAACCCCCCGATCCGACTAGATCGCCCAGTTCCACATCATCATCACCGGGCCCGGACCATCGGCAGACCTGCCCGATGCAAGCGGCCCCGAGGTCACCATGAAGGAAGCGCTCCACCCCGACTACAAGCCCGCGAAGGTCACCTGCGCGTGCGGGAACGTCATCGAGACCCGCTCGACGCGCGGCGACTTCCACATCGAGATCTGCGCCCAGTGCCACCCGTTCTTCACGGGCAAGCAGAAGATCATGGACACGGCGGGCCGCATCGAGAAGTTCAAGACCCGCTACGCGGCGACGCCCGCGAAGGCCGAGGCGGCGAAGAAGGCCGAGCCCGTCAAGGCGGAGCCGGCCAAGAAGGCCGAGGCGCCGAAGGAGAACCGCGCGGCGAAGCGCGCCAAGGCGGGCAAGTCGGCGAAGCCCAAGGCCGAGGCGGCGCCCGCCGAGCCGGCCGCCGAGGCGAAGGGCGAGTAGCCCTCGAGAGCTCCGGTGCAGCGACGAGGCGGCGTCCCCCCGGGCGCCGCCTCTCGCATTTCAGGGGTGGGCACACCCCGCACCTTGAACGCGCACGGGGGGACGGTCTACAGGTCGCCGTCGTGCGGCAGGGACTCGTCGAGTACGCGGTCATCACCGGGGCGCTCGTCGCGCTCGCCGCCGGGGCGATCGCGCTCTACGGCGACGAGCTGCGCGTGACGCTCGGCGTGCGTCCGCAGCCCGCCACGGCCCGCCCCGCCCAGCCCCCCGCCGCGGCGCCGCCCGCGCCCTGACGACCGAAGCGCCGCGCGCACGTGGGCCCCAGGCCCTCCGCGCTGCTATCCTCGCCCGGTGACCCCGCTCGTCCTCATCGTCGACGACGAGAAGCCCAACCTCGACTCTCTCGCGCGGATCTTCCAGCGCGAGGGCTGGCGCGTCGCGCTCGCGGAGAGCGGGGCCGCCGCGCTCGAGGTGCTGCGGCGCGAGCGCGTCTCCGCGGTGGTGACCGATCTCATGATGCCCGGCATGAGCGGCGAGGAGCTGCTCCGGGCGGTGAAGGCGCTCTCGCCCGAGACCGAGGTCGTGCTCATGACCGCCTACGGGACGGTCGAGACCGCGGTCGCCGCGATGAAGGAGGGCGCCTACGACTTCATCACGAAGCCCGTGAAGCGGCACGCGATCGTGAAGTCGGTCCGGCAGGCGATCGAGCGCGCCTCGCTCGTCGCGGAGAACCGCGCGCTGCGCGCGCAGCTCGCCGAGCTCTCCTCGGGCGCGGTGGGCGGGCTCCTCGGCAACGCGCCCGCGTTCCGCGCCGTGCTCGACACGCTCCGCCAGGCGGCCCCGACCTCCGCGACCGTGCTCCTCGCGGGCGAGAGCGGCACGGGCAAGGAGCTCGCCGCGCGGCTCGTGCACGACCTCTCCCCGCGCGCCGCGGGCCCGTTCGTCCCCATCAACTGCGCGGCGATCCCGGAGAGCCTGCTCGAGTCCGAGCTCTTCGGGCACGAGAAGGGCGCGTTCACCGGCGCCGCGGCCCGCAAGGAGGGGCGCTTCGAGCGCGCCCACGGCGGGACCCTGTTCCTCGACGAGGTCGGAGAGATGTCGCCGTCGGTGCAGGTGAAGCTCCTCCGCTTCCTGCAGGACGGGGTGCTCGAGCGCGTCGGCGGCACCGAGCCCCTCCGGGTGGACGTGCGCGTCGTCGCCGCGACGAACAAGGACCTCGCGGCGGAGGTGAAGGCGGGGCGCTTCCGCGAGGACCTGTTCTACCGGCTCGACGTGGTGTCGGTGCGCCTGCCCTCGCTCCGCGAGCGGCGGGAGGACGTGATGCTGCTCGCGGGCGCGTTCCTGCGTCGCTTCGCCGAGGCGAACGCGAAGCCCATCTCGGGGTTCTCGCCCGCGGCGGTCGCGGCGATCGAGCGGTACGCCTGGCCGGGCAACGTCCGCGAGCTCCTGCACGCCGTCGAGCGCGGGGTGATCCTCACGCGCGGCGAGGCGGTGGAGCTCGGCGATCTGCCCGAGGCGGTGCGGGCCGCGGCGGGCCCGGCCGGCGCGCCGGCGGCCGCCCCGGCCACGCTCGCCGTGCCCCTCGGGACGACGCTCGACGAGATCGAGCGGCTGGTGATCCGCCGCACGCTCGAGCACACCCGCGGCGACAAGAACCTCGCCGCCCAGCTCCTCGGCATCGCCGCCCGGACGATCTACCGGAAGCTCGATCGGGACGAGGAGGGGCGCCTCGTCGAGCCCGTTCCGGGGGGCGACGAGCCGGACGCCGAGCGCTGACAAACTGGCAGCGACTCCAGCTCCCGCGGGTCGCGTTTGCCAAATTGGCATCCAGCGCCGCCACGCCGCCGGTGCGGTGGGCGAGCAGCCGGGATTTCCCTGTGGCATCCAGGGGTTGACCAGGGTATCCGGCACGAGGGCGTGGCATGGCCGTTGCTCCCTCCCCGCGCGGCGCTCCCATGCTCGACCTCTTCTTCCGCAAGTACGCCTGGACGGCGAACCTCGCGCTGCTGTTCGTGGCGGCGTGGCTCGCAGCCAAGACGGTGAACACGCTCGCGGGCGCCGCGATCCGTCCGGAGCCCCGGGCGGACGTCGCGAGCCTCCCCACCGCGCCGCCGCGCCCCACCCTCCCCGCCACGCTCGACGTCGACAAGCTCTTCAAGCTCATCGGACAGGAGCCGCCGCGCGAGGTGGAGGCCGACGTCGCGCAGGCGCCGCTCGCCCCCCAGAACTGCGACGATCCGCACGCCGCGCCGACGAAGAGCGACCTCCGCCTGCAGCTCGTGGTCGGCGTCATCGCCGAGCGGGCGCGCCAGTCCCTCGCGACGATCCTCGACCTCAACACGCGCGAGGCGAAGGTCGTCGGCGTGGGCGACGAGGTCGGCGGAGCGAGGCTCCTCGGGCTCGAGCGCGTGCGGGACGACGCGGACGCCACCGGGAACGGGTTCCGCCTCGTCGCCATCGTCTGCAACAAGGGGACGAAGGAGTACCTCGACTTCGAGGGCGGCTCGGCGTTCGCCTCGGGCGGCGAGGCCTCCGGCAACCTCGGCTTCGCGCCGGTGCCGCCGCCCACGCGCGGCGGGCCCGCGCCGGGTGGCCGCGCGCCCATGGAGGGCGTGCGCGAGGTCGGCCAGAACAAGTACGAGATCGAGCGCGGCGTCATCGACTCGACGCTCGGCAACCTCAACACCATCGCGACCCAGGCGCGCATCGTGCCGTCCTTCAAGAACGGCGCCGCGAACGGGTTCAAGCTCTTCTCCATCCAGCCCAACTCGCTCTACGCCTCGATCGGCATCGAGAACGGCGACGTCATCCAGCGGGTGAACGGATACGAGATCAACTCCCCCGAGAAGGCGCTCGAGCTCTATCAGAAGCTGCGCGAGTCACAGCGCGTGACGATCGAGCTGGAGCGCGGGGGACAGGTCATCCGCAAGGAGTACTCCATCAGCGGCCCGTGACGCAGGGTCGAAAGCCTTCCATGCGCAACCGCCTCGCCACGCTGCTCGTCCTCGTCCCGGCCCTCGTCTCCGCGCAGGTGCCGATCCGTCCTCCCCCCGGCGGCGACACCGCCGGCCCGCGCCCCGCGCCCCCCCGCCCGCCCGCGACGGCCACGCCCGGCGCGCCACGCCCCGTGACGCCCCCCGTGACGCCCCCCGGGGCGCAGGGCCAGAACGGGCGCCCGGCTCGCCCGGCGGCGCAGCAGCCCCAGCAGCCGCAGACGTTCCGCCCCGCGGAGCGCTGCGTCCCGATGCAGGGGCGCTTCATGCTGCAGTTCAACAAGGCCGACATCGCCGACGTGCTCGAGCAGGCGAGCCGCTGGACCTGCCGGAACTTCATGTTCACGGAGGACGTGGCGCGCGGGAAGATCACGCTCCTCTCGAAGACGCCGGTGACCGCGGAGGAGGCGTACGCGGCGTTCATCGCGGCGCTCAACTCGAACAACATCAGCGTGTACCCGACGGGCAAGTACTTCAAGCTCGTCCGGACCGCCGACGCGAAGAAGAACCCGATCCCCACCTACGTGGGCGATCAGGCGACGCCGTACAGCGAGCAGCCGATCACGAAGGTGATCCGCCTGAACTTCGCGGACGCCGATCAGCTCCGCGGGATCATGGGTAACTTCATCTCGCCCCAGGGCGCGGACATCCAGGCGATCCCGCCCAACATGCTGATCGTCACGGACATCGGCCTCAACATCCGGCGCATCGAGCGGCTCATCGAGGCCATCGACCGCGCCGGCGCGGGCGAGCTCGTGCGCATCGTGCAGATCCGCTTCGCGTCGGCGAAGGACATCGCCGACAAGGTGAACCAGATCTTCCAGGCGCAGCAGGGCGGCGCGCGCGGCGCGGGGCGGAGCCGCACCGTGCTCTCCTCGCCGACCTCGCCGGCCCGGCCGGGCGCCATCCCGCCGCGCCCGCCGCAGGCGGCCCCGGACGTGTCCGGCTCCGTGGAGGTGTCGGTCTCCAAGGTCCTCCCCGACGAGCGGACGAACAAGCTCATCGTGATCGCGGACGAGAAGAGCTTCCAGCGGCTCATGGAGCTCATCGAGCAGCTCGACGTGCCGACGAGCGCGGAGGGCGGCATCCACGTCGTGTTCCTCAAGAACGCGAACGCGGAGGAGCTCGCGCAGACACTGTCGAACCTCGCCCAGGGCACGGCGGCCGGGAAGCGCACCGGCACCACCGCGCCCGGCGCTCCCGGCGCGCCCGGCGGGCTCTCGCCGACGCCCGTCCCCACCGCCATGGGCACGCAGCCCGGGGCGCCGCCGTCCGCGCGCCCGGGCGGCGCCTCGGACGTGACCGCGTCGCTCTTCAGCGGCGACGTGAAGGTCACCGCGGACAAGGCGCAGAACGCCCTCCTCGTGCAGGCGAGCGGCGCCGACTTCCAGGCCATCCAGCGGCTCGTGGAGAAGCTCGACCGGCCGCGCCGGCAGGTGTTCGTCGAGGCCGTGATCATGGAGGTGAACCTCAACGACTCGACCCAGTTCGGCGTGGGGGCGCACGGCGTCGTCCCGGTGGACTACAAGGGCGAGAAGGGCTTCATCCCGCTGGCGTCGGAGCCGGGGCGCGTCTCCTCCTTCAACCTCAACAACGTCATCTCGCTAGGCGGGTTCCTGACCGGCTTCAACGGCCCCTCCTCCGGGGTCGTCGAGGATCTCCTCGGCGTGAAGCTCCCGTCGCTCGGGATCCTCGTCCAGGCGCTGCAGTCGAGCTCGGACGTGAACGTGCTGTCGACCCCTCACATCCTCGCCTCGGACAACGAGGAGTCGGAGATCACGGTCGGACAGAACGTGCCGTTCCAGGCGGGCTTCGCGCCGCAGGGGCTCTCCAACCTGCTGTCCGGGACCACCGGCGGGACGTCGGCGCTCGGCTCGACGCTCGGCATCGGCGGGCTCTCCTCGCTCTACGCGCCGATCCAGCGGCAGAACGTGGAGCTCCGGCTCAAGATCAAGCCGCAGATCAACGAGGGCGGCAACGTCCGGCTGGCGATCGAGGAGCAGACCGAGGAGATCGTCGACCGCGACACGCAGCTCGGCCCCACGACCGCGAAGCGCAGCGCGAAGACGCTCATCGTGGCGAAGGACCAGAGCACCATCGTCATCGGCGGCCTCATCCAGGAGCGGAACGTCCGCAGCGTCAAGAAGATCCCGGTCCTCGGCAGCCTGCCGATCTTCGGCTGGCTCTTCCGCGACACGACCACCACGAAGCAGAAGACGAACCTGCTCCTCTTCCTCACGCCGTACATCATCCGGGACGAGACGGACTACCGGCGCATCTACGAGCGCAAGCGCAAGGAGCAGCAGGACTTCATCGAGCAGTTCTACGGACGGCAGCCGAGCTACCAGGTCGCGGTGGACTTCACGCGCAAGGCCGGGCCGTACTCGAAGATCCGGGCGGGCGTGTCGGAGGAGTCCCTGAAGCTCGAGAACGGCGGCACGGGCGCGCCGGGCGAGCGGCTCATCGCGCCGCCGACCGGAGCGCCCCGGCCCGAGCGGGCACCCGCGACGCCCGGTGAGCAGGACGGCGCGCCGACCGAGCCCGAGTCCGGCGTCGCGCCCGGCGACGGGGAGCCCAGCGCCGGGGAGCGTCTCGAGGTCCAGCCCGAGGCGCCCGCGCCTGGCGAAGCCGCGCCTCCCGCACCGCCGTACGGCGGTGCGCCGCCCGCGGGGCAGCCCCAGCAGCCTCAGCCCCAGCCGCAACCGCAGCCGCAGCCGCAGCCGCCGGAGGAATGATCGGACGCGCCGCGCCCGTTGCACGAGATCTGCCATGTCCGACGAAGCCCGCATCGACGCAGTCCGCCTCCCCGTCCCGCCGCCGCTCCCCGGCGCCGCGCCCGCTCGGCTCTGCGGGAGGCCGCTCGGGGAGATCCTCGTCGTCACCGGCGTGATCGCGCCGGAGCGGCTCGAGGAGGCGCTCCTCGCGCAGCGCGGCGAGCACGCGGGGATGCGCCTCGGCGAGATCCTCGTCCGCGCCCACGCGGTGAGCGAGGAGGCGGTGCTCCGCGCGCTCGCGGCGCAGCTCGACCTCCCGTTCCTGGAGCGGATCGACCCGGAGCGGATCCCGCCCGAGCTGCTGAAGAAGGTGCCCATCAACTTCGCGAAGCAGGCGCGGGTGCTGCCGGTGGGTCACGACGGCGACGCGGTGCGCGTCGCGGTGGCGGACCCGCTCGACACGGCCGCGCAGGACTCGCTCGCGATGCTCCTCGGCGCGGCGATCGCGCCGGAGGTCGTGCCGGGCGCGGTGGTCGTCGACGCCATCAACGCGGTCTACGACCGCGCCGCCGACGAGCACGAGCGGCTCATGGAGGACCTCGAGACCGAGGACCTCGAGTCGGTCGCGCACGAGCTGGAGGAGCCGACCGACCTCCTCGACGCGGACGACGAGGCGCCCATCATCCGCCTCGTCAACTCGCTCCTCTTCCGCGCGGTGAAGGAGCGCGCGAGCGACATCCACATCAACCCGGAGGAGAAGGACATCTCCGTCCGCTACCGCATCGACGGCGTGCTGCGCGAGGTGATCCGCCCCCCGAAGCGCTTCCAGGCGTCCATCTCGAGCCGCATCAAGATCATGGGCGGGCTCAACATCGCCGAGAAGCGCCTCCCGCAGGACGGCCGCATCCGCATCAAGATCGCGGGCAAGGACGTCGACATCCGCCTCTCGACCGTGCCCACCGCGAACGGCGAGCGGATCGTGATGCGCCTCCTCGACAAGTCGAACGTGGTGCTCGACCTCGGTCAGCTCGGGTTCGAGGACTGGCAGCGCAAGATCATGGACGGGCTCATCACGCGGTCGCACGGCATCGTGCTCGTGACGGGCCCCACGGGCAGCGGCAAGACCACGACGCTCTACGCCGCGCTCGCCCAGATCAACTCGCCCGACCTGAACATCCTCACCATCGAGGACCCCGTCGAGATCCCGCTCAAGGGCGTCGGCCAGGTGCAGGTGAACCCGAAGATCGAGCTCACCTTCGCCGGCGGGCTCCGCTCGTTCCTCCGCCAGGATCCCGACGTCATCATGGTCGGCGAGATCCGCGACCTGGAGACCGCGGAGATCGCGATCCAGGCGTCGCTCACCGGCCACCTCGTCCTCTCGACCGTCCACACGAACGACGCCGCCGGCGCCATCACCCGCCTCGTCGACATGGGCGTGCAGCCGTTCCTCGTGGCGTCGTCGCTCGTGGGCGTCCTCGCGCAGCGGCTCGTGCGCGTGCTCTGCCCGGAGTGCCGCGCCCCGTACGTCCCCACGCAGGAGGAGCGCGCGCAGGTGGGCCTCACCGACGCCATCTGGCGCAAGGCGGGGAGCCCGCAGGCCGTGTTCAAGGCGCGGGGCTGCCCGGCCTGCCAGAACACCGGCTACCAGGGCCGCACCGGGATCTACGAGCTCATGCTCGTGGACGACGACGTCCGCCAGCTCGTCCTCAAGAACGTCGACTCCACCACCATCAAGAAGGCCGCCGTCCACCACGGCATGGTCACCCTGCTCGAGCACGGCGCCTACAAGGTCGCCCGCGGCATCACCACGGCGGCCGAGGTGCTCTCCGTGACCGCCGAGGACCTCCACTAGGCCATGCCGGTCTTCCAGTACAAGGCGCTCAACGCCGCCGGCAAGGCGGTGCAGGGGCTCAAGGAGGCGGACTCGCCGAAGACGCTCCGCGCGAACCTCCGCCGCGAGGGCGTGTTCCTCACCGAGGTGCTCGGCGAGGCGCAGGCGAAGGAGCAGGCGAAGCGCGAGGTGAACGTCCGCCGCTGGGTGCTCGGGCGCGTCGGCGCGCGCGACCTCGCCGTCGCGACCCGGCAGCTCGCCGTGCTCGCGCACGCCGGCATCCCGCTCGTCGAGGCCCTCACCGCCCTCGTCGACCAGGTCGAGCACGAGCGGCTGAAGCGGGTGCTCGGCGACGTGAAGCAGCGGGTCAACGAGGGCAGCTCCCTCGCCGACGCGCTGGCTGTCCACCCGCGCGTCTTCTCCACGCTCTACGTGAACATGATCCGCGCCGGGGAGAGCTCGGGCGCGCTCGAGATCGTCCTCGTGCGGCTCGCCGAGTTCACCGAGAGCCAGGCGCGGCTCCGCTCCAAGATCGCGGGCACGATGGCCTACCCGATCGCGATGATGGTCATCGGGACCGGGATCATGGGCATCCTCTTCACCGTCGTGATCCCGAAGATCACCTCGATCTTCGAGAACACCAGCGCGACCCTCCCCTGGTACACCCAGGTGACCATCGGCATCTCGTCGTTCGCGTCGCGCTGGTGGTGGGCGATCCTGCTCGCCGGCGTGGCGGCGGTCTACGGCCTGGCGCGCTGGCGGCGGACGCCGGCCGGGCGCGCCGCCTGGGATCGCGCCGCGCTCCGGGCGCCCATCTTCGGCCCCATCATCCGGCAGATCGCCATCGGCCGGTTCGCGCGGACGCTCTCGACGCTGCTCAAGAGCGGCGTCCCGCTCCTCACCGCCATGGACATCGTGAAGAACATCCTCGGGAACACGCGCCTCGCGGAGGTCATCGAGCAGGCCCGCGACGCCATCCGCGAGGGTGAGTCCATCGCCGCGCCCCTCAAGCGCTCCGGCGAGTTCCCGCCGCTCGTGCACCACATGGTCGCGATCGGCGAGCGCTCCGGCGCGCTGGAGGAGATGCTCGCGAACGTCGCCGACGCCTACGAAGACCAGGTCGAGACGACCATCGCCGCGCTCACGTCGCTGCTCGAGCCGGTGATGATCGTCGCGATGGGCGGCGTCGTCGCCTTCATCGTCTTCTCCGTCCTCATGCCGATCCTCCAGATCAACAACCTCGTAGGAGGCTGACCGTGAAGTCCGCGAAGCTCGCCCGCGCCGCCGCGCGTGGCATGACCCTCATCGAGATCATGGTGGTCCTCGTGATCATCGGCCTCATCGCCTCCGCCGTCGCCGTGAACGTCATCGGCCGGCAGAAGGAGGCCGAGATCAAGAAGGCCACGACCGACGTGCAGAACATCGCCAACCAGGGGGTCGACGCGTTCCGCGTGATGCGCGGCCGCTACCCCACCACGGAGGAGGGCCTGCGCATCCTCATCCAGGAGGGGTTCCTCAAGGCGAACCAGCCGGACGGCTCCATCAAGGATCCGTGGAAGCACGACTACGTCTACCTCTACCCCGGCCAGAAGAACCCGGACGGCTTCGACGTGAAGTCGAACGGGCCGGACGGCCAGCCCGGCACCGAGGACGACATCGTCAACTACTGAGGACGTCTCCCCGACCTCGTGAGCACCTCACGCGCGAAGCGCGCCCTCCGGGGCGCCGATGCGATGGCGGCGAAGCCGGTCTTCTGGCTGGTGGGCGCACGCGACGCGCCCCTCGGACCGCCGGCTCGCTCCGGCGCAGCCTCGTCCGGCTGCGCCTGCGCTCGCGGCATGGCGGCGCGCGCGCGAGCGCAGCGGGGGTTCACGCTCGTCGAGCTGCTCATCGTCCTCGGGGTGATCGCGCTCGCGACCACCTTCGTGGTGCCCGCCCTCCAGTCCGTCTCCGGCGCGAACGCCCGGAAGGCCGCGGGCGAGCTCGCCGGGTCGATGCGCGCGCTCTTCGACATGGCCGCGCTGCGGCACGCGCGGTGCGCCCTCACGCTCGACCTCGACGGCGCGGCGTGGTGGGCGGACTGCGGCACGGGGCGGGCCGGGAGCGCGCGCGCGGCGGCGGCCGCCGGAGAGGGCGAGGGGGCCGAGTCGCTCGAGGAGCGCTTCCCGGACGAGCGCGACGAGGAGATGCGGCGCCTCCTCGCGCGGACCGAGCTCGGCGGGCTCCCGGACCGGGTCGTGAAGAAGCACGCGCTGCCCGGGAGCGCCCGGTTCGGCCCGGTGAGGGTCGAGGGGCGGCGCGGCGCGATCGAGGAGGGGAAGGCCTACGTCAAGTTCTTCGCGGGCGGGCAGGCGCAGCGCGCCTACGTGCCGATCGTCGACGGCTCGAACCGCTACACGATCGTGCTCGAGCCGTTCACCGGCCGCGCGCGTGTCGTGCCCGGCGACGTGGAGGTGAAGGAGTGACCCGCCGGGCCGCGAGGCGCGGCTTCACGCTGCTCGAGGTGATGATCGCGCTCGCGATCCTCGCCGCGGCGCTGCTCACCGTCTCCGAGATCGTCGGCGGCTCGCTGCGCAACCACGTGCGCGCGCGCCAGCTCGAGGTCGCGACGCTGCTCGCGCGCGGCAAGATGGTGGAGCTCGAGTCGGAGTACGAGCGGAAGGGCTTCCGCGACTTCGACGAGAGCGCGGAGGGGACGTTCGAGGACGCCGGCCACCCCGAGGTGCGCTGGTCGACCGAGGTGGTGAAGCCGCAGGTGGAGCTCTCCGCCGAGCGGATCCTGCAGATGCTCACCGGCGGCGAGGGCGCGCTCGAGGACCTCCTCGCCGCCGCCGCGCCGCAGGCCGGCAAGGGCGGGCCGAAGACCGTCGGCCCGGGCGCGGGCGCCCTCGCGCAGGGGCTCCAGGCGCCGATCACCCAGCTCGGCGAGCAGATCAAGAAGGGCGTGCGCGAGGTGCGGCTCAAGGTGGCGTGGAAGGACGGCAAGCGCGACGAGTCCTTCACGGTGGTGACGCACATGGTGGTGCTCGCGCCCCGGGAGCCCGGCGCGTGAGGAACGCGGGCTTCACGCTCGTCGAGGTGATGATCGCCATCGCGATCACCGCCATCATCGGCGCCATGACGGTGGGCAGCTTCCGCCAGGTGGACCGCGCCTCGGAGATCGTCCGCGGCCAGGCGGAGCGCTACGCCGCCGTGCGCGTCGCGCTGACGCGGCTCTCGCGCGAGCTCACCATGGCGTACCTGTCCGATCACTACGACCGGAACGAGCACCGGGAGCGCCCCACCCTGTTCCGCGGCCGCGAGGACCAGGTGCTCTTCGCGACGCTCGCGCACGAGCGGGTGTCGCCCGACGTGAAGGAGTCGGACGAGGCGGTGGTCGAGTACGTGCTGGAGGCGGATCCGGACCACGCCGGCGAGGAGGCGCTGTTCCGGCGCTCCAAGCCGCGCGTCGACGCCGACCCGGAGCGCGGCGGCCGCAAGGACGTCGTGGCGGACCGGATCACCGCCTTCCGGCTGGGCTACTGGGACCCGAAGCGCAAGGAGTGGGTGCGCGAGTGGTCGACGCGCGCCACGGAGCACGAGAGCGAGCTGCCCGAGCGCGTGCGGATCGAGCTCGAGACGAAGCTGCCCGACGGACGGACCGAGAAGCTCTCGACGGAGGCGCGGATCGCGATCTCGCGGCCGCTCGACTTCTGATGCGCGCGCGCACGACAGCGGGCCGCGGGCGGCCCGGCGGCGGGGAGCGGGGGGCGGCGCTCCTCGTCGTGATCGTCTCGGTCGCGATCCTCACCGCGCTCGCGGCGAACCTCGCCTACGAGAGCCGCGTCTCGCTCGAGATCGCCGCGAACGCGCGCGACGAGCTGCGCGCCACCTACCTCGCGAAGAGCGGCGTCGCGCTGTCGCGGATGGTGCTCGGCTTCCAGCAGCAGCTCGACGACGCGGCGGGCGCCGCGTGCGGGCTCCTCGGGCAGGGGCTGCCCGGCGCGCGCACGCCGGCGGGCCAGCAGCAGCGGCCCGGCGGCGCGAACCCGCCTGCCGCCGCCTGCCCGCGACCGCAGATCTGGAGCGCGGTGCCGGTGAGCTCGACGCTCGTGCAGTCGCTGTTCGGCGGAGCCGGTCAGGAGGCTCCGGCGGCGGGAGCCTCGCCGGCAGGGGCGGCGGGCGGCGCGCGCCCGCCGGCGGCGTTCGGCGGGTTCGAGGGAGCGTTCGAGGCCAAGATCGAGGACGAGGGACGCAAGGTGAACGCCCAGCTCGACGCGCGCGAGATCAGCGGCCCGGCGCGCATGCAGGTGCAGGGGCTCTACCAGCTCATCTGCGATCCGCGCTTCGACCGGATCTTCGAGCGCGAGGACGCGAACGGGGTCCGCACGAGCCGCCAGGACCTCATCGTCCACCTGCGCGACTGGATCGACGACGACAAGGTCTCGTCGTCGCTCGTCGCGGGCTTCCCCGGCGCGGCCTGCCTCATGGAGGCCGGGGACCCGCCGTTCGAGCCGGGCTTCGGCGACGAGAACTTCCCCTACGACAAGGGCGAGGATCGCTACCGGGCGAAGAACGCGCGGCTCGACTCCATCGAGGAGCTGTACCTCGTCGCGGGCGTCTCCGACGTGTTCATGGCGGCGTTCGGCGACCGTCTCACGGTGTACCTCCCCGTGGAGGCCCCCCGGAACGTGAACACCCTCGACCGGCGCGACCTCGTCGAGCTGGCGCGGCTCATCGCCGATCCGCCCTCCCAGCCGTTCCTGCTCGACCCGGAGTTCGGCGCGAAGCTCCAGAAGGCCATCGCCGACCTGACCCTGAACGGCCTCATGACGATCACGCCGCTCCAGTTCGCCGAGATCGTGAGGGGGCTCCAGGTGAGCGTCAACACCGCCGCCCTCTCCCCGTCGAGCGGCAAGCAGTTCCTCACGGACCGTTCGTACGTGTTCCGCATCCGCTCGGCCGGCACCGCCGGCGCGGTGACGAAGAGCGTCGACGCGGTCGTGAGCTTCGATCCGAGCCAGAACCGCGATACGCAGACGCAGACGCAGGCGCCGCTCCAGGGCCAGGACCCCGCTCAGGCCCAGGCGCTGGCGCAGCTGCAGACCCAGGCGCAACAGCTCCAGACGGCCGCCACCGGCGTGAAGCCGAGCCGGTTCCTGCGCTGGCGCGAGGAGTGACGGATGGCGCAGAGGAACCTCGGCCTCGATCTCGGGGCCCACGCGGTGAAGGGGGTGCTGCTCGACAGCACCTACCGCGGCTACGCCGTGGTGGACACGGCGCGCGTGCCGGTGCAGGCGGCGACGGAGGGCGGCCCGCCCCTCTTGGCGCGGCAGGCGGAGGCCGTGCGCGCGCTGCTCGCGGAGCGCGGCTGGCGGCCCGACGCGGTGATCACCGCGTTCCCGGGCTCGGCCGCCTCCTCGCACGTGCTCACCCTCCCCTTCACGGATCCGCGCCGGATCGAGCAGACCGTGGGGTTCGAGGTGGAGGGGCAGATCCCCTTCGATCTCGAGGACGTCGCGTGGGACTGGCAGCCGCTCCACGCGCACGACGGCAAGACCGACCTCCACGTCGCAGTCGTCCGCAAGGAGGAGCTCGCCGCGCTCGTGGCGGCGCTCGGGGACGCAGGCGTCGACCCGCGCGCCGTCGTGCCGGCCGGCCCGGCGTACGCGGCGCTCTTCGCGACCGGCGCGGTGGCCGGCGAGGAGGCGCCGCCCGCCGAGCCCGGCGCGCTCGTGCCCGCGGACCTGGTCCTCGACGTCGGGCACGAGCGGACGAGCGTGTGCGTCGTCGCGGGCGGCCTGGCCGAGGCGGCGCGCACGTTCCCGTTCGGCGCGGCCCACCTCGCCCGCGTGGTGAGCCGCGATCTCGGGCTCTCCGAGGCCGACGCCCTCGCGGCGGTCGTCTCCCGCGACGCCCGCGACCCCCGCGTCGACGAGGCGCTGCCCCGTGCGCTCGCCCCCCTCGTGCGCGAGCTGCGCGCGACGCTCCGGGCGTGGCGGGCGCGCGCCGGCGCGCGCCCGGTCCGGCGGTTCGTCCTCTGCGGCGAGCTCGCCCGCCT
>NZ_JALCZB010000059.1:0-14809 GCF_022690745.1 Anaeromyxobacter sp. SG64
CCGCCTTCGCTCACGTGCTCTACGTGCTGCTCGGCCTGGCGGCAGAGGCGGCGGACCTTCAGAGGCGGTATCAGGCGAACACGATTAGGAGACGACGGGTCCTCTCGTTGGCGATGCTGGGCAGACTTGTGCTCGCGGACCACGCGCCGGACCTCCTCGAAGGCGCCCTGGCGGAAGAACCATGGGACTCACTCCGAGAGCGTATCGCTGCCGCTCAGGTGTGCTGATTTGAGGGGATCCGTCAGGAGCTCGGCAGGCGAGTCGAAGATTCTCGAACGTGGACGGTCCCCCGAGGGCGGCGGGCTGGATGTGGTCGAGCTCGAGCTTCCAGCGGCTGTTGCAGCGGCAGCCGTCCGGGCCGACCCAGGCGCAGCGCCCGCCATCGCGCGTCCACACTGCGCGGCGCACTATCGCCGGGATCGTGGTCCTCGTGGCCGGCGGCTTCGCCGCGGTCTTCTTCGTCGTGGCGGCATTCCCGGCCTGCTTCGCTCCCTTCGTCTTCCGCTCCGGCGCGACCGCGCCCTTGCGCTTGCCGTGCTTCTGGATGGCGCAGCGGATCGCCTCGTGGAGCACCGCCGCGAGGTCGCCGTCCGGGACCTTGTGCGACAGGAGCGACCGGAGCGTCTCGAGGTCCTCCTTGCAGGCGCGGTCGAGCGTGACCCGGAGAGACCAGTGGCTCTCCGAGACGGCGAGTGTCTCGGCCCTTCGCTTCGGCTGCGCGACGGGGGGCGAAGGCGCCGGCAGCGCGTCGGCCGCAGGGCCCGGATCGAGGGTCGGCTTCGCGGTGCCGGGCTCGGTCGCCGTCTCGGCCTGTCCTGCATCGGACGCCGGGAGCTGCAGCGCTGCGCTTCCCGCGGTGGGCGCGCGGTCGGTGAGCTTGCGGAGGCCAGCACGCGGAGCGGTGCGCGCCTGGACGGAGACGACGAGCTGCTCGACCTCGGCCCGGGTCCGGAAGGCGGCGCGAGCGAGGAGGTCGTCCACGTTCTCCTCGGTGAGCACCTGGCCGAGGAGCGCCACGGTGGACAAACACAGACGCCCATCGCGCAGCGGAGCCTCGAGGATCGGGAAGCGGCGCAGCACCCGCATCGCCTGGATGCGCCGGCCGGCGGCGCCCTCGCGGAGGTGAAGCGCCTCCAAACAGTACGCCCAGAGGGACGCATGGCCGACCTCGACGAAGGCGCGGCGCCGATCGAACTCGTCGAGGTGCAGGAGAAAGTCGACCTGGACGTTCCGTTCCTCTCCGGCGAGCTCGCGCGGGCGAAGGGCGAGGACATTCGACTCGAGAGCAGCGGGGGCGAGCGCAGACATGGGGTGCACCTCCAGTACACCCTTCGTAGCACGCGATTTCCGGAGCTCCGGAGACGCTCCAGGCTCGCGCCTGCGCGGCGCTATTCGCTGCACCCTCGTCGATGCCTTTCCTCGGTCTCCGCGCGTGACACGCGCGAGGCGCGTGCGCGAGAGCGGCCCTTCCGCGCCGGTCCAATGCCGGACCGCGATCGAGGCGAGAAGGCGTCAACGGGAAATGTTTCACCCACCGCATCTGGGACGCCTTGCCTCGTCGCGAGAAGAGCCGCGGCACCGGCCGGCACTACCGCTGGCGATAGCTGTCACCCAAGGTGAATACGGTCGACCTCGAGCTGCGGAGGCGCCTTCGAGAAGTCCGCGTGCACCCCGCGCGAAGTCACGCCGTCGCTGTGCCCGGTTCGACACTACGAGACGCTCGCCTGCGCCCCCGCCTTCCCGCGTTCATCGGGGTCGAGCACGAGCGCGCGCGCCGACCCCGTCGATGCCCCGAATCCGCCATGCGCACGGAAGCCGTGGTAACACCCGCCGCTCGTCCGGCGAGTACCCGCACTTGTGACGAATGATGAGGGCTGCGCCCCGCCCCACCCCTGCTCGCCGGGTCCCGTGCGCCACCGCGCGCGGCTTCGCCGCTGTCGCGATGGCGCCCCGGCTTTGCTCGCTTCGCTCGCACGGGGAACGGCGCGCTGCTCCCGCCGAGCGAAGCTCGGCGGGGCCCTTTCGACGAGAAGGGCCATTCCCTCCGGAATGGTCATGCCTCCCGGAATGACCGCTCCCGGACGCCGCGCAGCGCGCGTCCCTGCGCGCCCGCGCGCGCTTTCCCTCGAGCGCCGATGACGATCGGAATGGCCCTTCGCGCGCGCCCGCCCGGCCCGATGGGCCGTGGCACGCGCCCCGGCGTGCATTTCTTCGACTTTCGCCGGATCGGCGCTCCCGGGCACATCGCGTGCTGTGGAGGAGCGCGCTCCCGTCCTCTCGTGGCGCGGCGCGACGGCGGCGCGGCGCCGCCAGGAGGAGGCTCACGTGAAGCGTCTCGCTCGCAGCCTTTACCTGCAGGTCCTCGTCGCCGTGGCGCTCGGCGCCCTCGTCGGCCACCTCGCGCCGGCGACCGGCGCGTCGATGAAGCCGCTCGGCGACGCGTTCATCAAGCTCGTGAAGATGCTCATCGCGCCCATCGTGTTCGCGACGGTGGTGACGGGCATCGCGAAGATGGGCGACCTGCGCAAGGTCGGCCGCGTGGGGCTGAAGGGCCTCCTGTACTTCGAGGGGCTCACCACGGTCGCCCTCGCCATCGGGCTCGTCGTCGCCCGCTTCGTCCAGCCCGGCGCCGGCATGGACGTGAACCCCGCAACCCTCGACGCCAAGGCGGTGGCCACGTACACCGCCGGCGCCCAGCAGCACGGGACGATCGACTTCATCATGAACGTCATCCCGAAGGACGTGGCCGACGCGTTCGCGAAGGGCGACATCCTCCAGGTCCTGCTCTTCTCGATCCTGTTCGGCATCGCGCTCGCCGGGCTGCGCGAGACGGGGAAGCCCATCCTCGAGTTCATCGACGTCCTCTCGGGGGTGCTCTTCAGGATCGTCGGCATGGTGATGCGGCTCGCCCCCATCGGCGCGTTCGGCGCGATGGCGTTCACGGTCGGGAAGTACGGCGTGGACACGCTCCTGAGCCTCGGCAAGCTCATCGCCTGCTTCTACGCGACGAGCACGGTGTTCGTCGTCCTCGTCCTCGGGCTCGTGATGCGGAGCTGCGGGCTCGGCATCCTCCGGTTCCTCCGCTACATCAAGGAGGAGATCTTCGTCGTGCTCGGGACCTCCTCGTCCGAGTCCGCGCTGCCCCTCATGATGAGGAAGATGGAGCGGCTCGGCTGCTCCAAGCCGGTCGTCGGCCTGGTCGTGCCGATGGGCTACTCCTTCAACCTCGACGGGACGTCGATCTACCTCACGCTCGCGACGCTGTTCGTCGCCCAGGCGACGAACACGCACCTCTCGCTCGGGCAGGAGCTCGAGATCCTGGCGGTGCTGCTCCTCACCTCGAAGGGCGCCGCGGCGGTCACCGGCGGCGGCTTCATCACGCTCGCCGCGACCCTCTCCGCGGTCGGCACCATCCCGGTGGCCGGCCTCGCGCTCCTCCTCGGGATCGACCGCTTCATGTCGGAGGCGCGCGCCATCACGAACCTCATCGGGAATGGCGTCGCGTCGGTGGCGGTTTCCCGCTGGGAGGGCGAGCTCGATCTCGCCCGGGCGCGCGCGGTCCTCGCGGGCGCCGAACCGGTCGACGCCGCGGAGCCGACGCCGACCCCGGTGCCGCTCCTCGAGGAAGTCCCGCTCACCGCGGCCGAGGGCTAGCCCGCCGGCGCATTCGCTCCTGGAGACCTCATGAAGCAGCTCATCTCGATCCTCTCGCGCCTGTGGAACGGCCTCTGCGAGGCCGACCGCCGCACCGCGCTCCGCAGCACGCCGGAAGTCCCCCGCAAGTAGCGGCACGGAGATCCCGGCGCGGACGCCGGCGGTGGCCCTCCCTCCGGCCGCCGCCGGCGTTCGCCTTTCCCGCTCCCAGGGCGACGACCCTCCCGCGGACGGCGCCCGCGACGGGCGGGCGATACACTCTGCGAGATGGAGCGCGGCGCCCGGTGGCACGAGCGGCTCGGCGCGGCGGCGGCGAACGTCCACCGCTGGCTCAGGGCGCGCGAGCTCGTCACGCTCCTCCTCGTCGCGGCGCTCGCCGGCGGCGTCCTCACCTTCGTCGAGATCGCGGAGGCGGTGCGGGAGGACGAGACCCGCGCGATCGACGAGAAGATCCTCCTCGCGATGCGCAAGCCCGGGGACCCCGCGGATCCCCTCGGCCCGAAGTGGGTCGAGGAGACCGGGCGGGACCTCACCGCCCTCGGCGGCGTCCCGATCATCAGCCTCGTCACGACCGCGGTGGCCGCCACGCTGTGGCTCGCCGGGCGTCGCCGCTCCGCGGCCCTGCTCGCCGTCGCCGTGGTGGGCGGGGCGATCCTCTCGTTCGCGCTGAAGCGCGGCTTCGACCGGCCCCGCCCGGAGCTCGTGCCCCACGGCACGTGGGTCTACACGTCGAGCTTCCCCAGCGGCCACTCCATGCTCTCGGCGATCGCCTACCTGACGCTCGGCGCGCTCGTCGCGCGCGTGCTCCCGCGGCGGCGGCAGAAGGCGTTCGTCCTCGGGTGGGCGCTCCTCTTCACCGGGCTCGCCGGCGTGAGCCGCGTGTACCTCGGCGTGCACTGGCCTTCCGACGTCCTCGCCGGCTGGACCGTCGGCGCGAGCTGGGCGGTCGCCTGCTGGCTCGCGGCGGACTTCCTCGATCGGCGCGCGCGCAGGCGGAAGGACGCCGGCGTGGAGGACGACGAGCGTCCTTCGAGGGTGCAGCGGGGGTGAGAGGAGCACCTACCGGGGTGTCGCCGCGCCAGGTGTGCGGCGCGTTCACGCGCCCGCCCGCCGACGCACGCGCGTAACTCGTTGATCGCCCTGCGCTTCGCGCCGAGGTCGGCGCTGGTCCGCGCCGTGCACCGATGAGAGCTCGCCCGGCACCCTCTTCCCCGGACGACTGCTCGGAGGTGCTTCCATGAGACCCGGCCGCCTCGCCTCGCTCGCCACCCTGACCGCCCTCCTCTCGACCGCCTGCGTGACGACGTCCACCACCTCCACGACCTGGGGCGAGGGGTCCTCCCAGCAGTGGGAGCGCGTCGGCTACGTCGCCTCCATCCGCGAGACCGTGGAGCGGCAGCAGGGGAACCCCGGCGCAGGCGCCGTCGCCGGCGCGATCATCGGCGGGATCCTCGGCAGCGCCGTGGGCGGCCACACCTACTACGACCGCTGGGGCTACGCGCACCACCACGGGAGCGGCGCCGGCGCGGTCGCGGGCGCCGTCGGCGGTGCGGTGGTCGGCGCCGCCGCGAGCCAGGGCGGCGCCGAGCGGCGGACCTACGAGGTCTTCGTCCGGTTCGACGACGGCGGGACGGACACGTTCGTCTACGACCAGCCCTACGACTTCCGCGTGGGCGACGAGGTCCGGCAGACGGCGCGCGGCCTCGAGCGGACGCGCTGAGCGATCACACGGGGACGTTCACCCCGCGGCGCGCGTGAAGAACGTGCGCACGACGCCGGCTCCGCCCGGCTCCGAGTGAGCCACGCACCCGACGGCGCGCGCCCGCTCGAGCAGCGGACCGGGCACGAAGGGCGTCACGAGCTCGAAGACGTCGCCGGGCGCCAGCACGGCGAGCTCCTGCATGATCTCCTGCACCGGGTGAGCGCCGGACGCGAGCATCGGCCGCGCGTCGAGCCGCCGGGAGACGGACGCGCCGTCGAGCCACGCCGGGCGCGGCTCCGCGTGCGCGGCCGGGGCGTGGACGTGGGCGTGCGCCGGCTCCGGCGCCGGGGATCGGCCGGCCTCCGCGTGCGCGGGGCAGGCCTCGACGGGCCGCGCGGCCTCCGCGGCGGCGCGAGCGCCGGACCACGACAGGAGCCGCTGCTCGCCCTTCAGCGCCCGCTTCTCGGTGAGGTCCTGGGTCACCTCCAGGCAGCCCAGATACGCGCCGGCGTCGTCCCGCAGCGCGCGGTACTCGATGTGGACGAAGCGCCCGTGGAGCTGCCAGAAGGCGGCGCGATCCTGCGTGCCGGCGCGGAAGCTGGCGAGGATCTCCTCCACCGTCCCCACCGACGCGGGCGGGTGGCAGAACTGGACGTTGCGGCCGATGACGGCGCGGCTGCGCGAGAAGACCCGGTCCTTGCCGTGGCTGAACCAGCGGACGCGATCCTCGGCGTCCACGAACGTCGCGTCGAGCGGCAGCGCGCCGAGGATCGCCTCGAGCTCGGCGGGGAGGAGGCTCCCGGTGGGCAGCCTCACGCGCGCGCCCGGCGCCGGCGCGTCGTCCCCCTCGGCGGACGCCGGGCGCCAGCGCGCCTCGGGCTCCACGAGGCAGTAGCCGAGCTCGTCGCTCTGGCGCGCGATCTCCCACCACTCGCGCTCCTCGAGGACGTCGAGCGACATGGGCAGGAGGATGTTCTCCTCCTTGTCCACGAGGTCGCGGATGGCGCGCGCGAGCGGGCGCAGCGCGCCGCCCGCGATCGCGCGAGCCGTGACGGGGTCCTCGCCGGCCGAGGCGAGCGCCGCGAGCGCGCCGCGCAGCAGCGCGCGCGTCTCGTCGTGCTTGCCCCACATGACCTGGGGCGGACCGGTGATGCCGTGCCGCTCCAGGAACGGGAAGAGGAGGTGCTCCTTGCGCTGATAGTGCTTCTCGACGTCCGTGAGCGCGTTCACGCGCACGCGCGCTTGCAGGAGGTGCACGCCCACGGCGTCCCCGTTGACGGCCGTCTCGAGCGCCTCGGCGACGTGCTCGAGCGCGTGGGCCTGCTTCGCGAGCGCCGCGTTCTCCTCGGAGAGCACGCGCGCGGGGTGGCCCGGCGGCGGCGTGCGGGCGCCGGAGAGATCGATGCCGCCCTGCAGCGCCGCCGAGTGAAGGTGGCAGAGCCGCGTCATCTCCTCGGGCCGCAACCCCTCGGCGATGAGCTCCTGCTCCACCTCCACCACGAGCCCGTACGGCACCTGACCGAGCAGGCGCTGGAGCTGCCGCTGCACCGCCTCCGGCGCCACGCCGTCGTGGAGCTGAAGGATGAGGTGCTTCAGGAGGTCCTTCCGAGGAGGGGCGCCCGTTTCGATGAGCTCGCTCATGACCGATGTGAAGAGCAAGGTTCTCGCCAGCCGCCGAACCGGTCGGGATCACGGACTTTTCAGCCGGGGCGCGGAGCTCTTCACCCGGATTTCGTTGCCGCCTTCACCGCCATGCGGGTGAACCCTCCCACCGGTGCGCGCTGCCGCACGGACCCGGCGCCACTAGGGTTCGATCTGGAGCACCGTGCCCGGGGAGCGGGAGCATGAAGCAGCTGTTCGGCGGCGACTGGCTTGCGGGTCCGGTTCGTGACGCGCTGCGAGAACGCGCGATGGTCGAGCAGAGCCTCCCCGCGGCGACGCGGTCCGTGGTGGTGGACGGCGTTCGGGGCTGGCTCTTCCCGGTGACGACGGTGGCGGGCGATCCGTTCCAGCTCTTCCTGTGGTTCGACGGCGCCGTCTACCAGGTCACCGTCGCGAGCCCCGACGTCTCCGGCCATGACCCGCACGCCTGCCACCTGTTCCCGCACGGACGGATCTGCCTCTCCGCGGACCCGGCCGGCGGCATGCCCACGCTCGAGGCCGCCTACGCGAAGAGCGTGCTGTGGGCGAACGGCTTCAGCGAGTTCCAGCGCACGGGGAAGTTCCCGTTCTGACCCTCGGAGGAGACGCCATGTCCGATGCCACCGTCGCAGACCTACGCGAGCTGTTCCTCGACGATCGCCGCACTGCCGACACGCCGCCGCGCGAGCGGCGACGCCGGGTGTTCGTCGATCCTGCGGGCCGCATCGTGATCGGGGATCGGGTCCCGCGCGGCGACGAGGGCCAGTCGCTCTCCGAGATCCACCCGGCCGTCTTCGCCGCCCCACTGCGCTGATCCACGTGCGCGTCCTCGACGCGGTGCTCCGCGCCATCGGGGAGGAGCTCGCGGTGCACCCCGCGGAGCGCGGCGGGGCGCTCGTCGGCCCCCGAGGCGTGTCCCTCGTCACGCAGCTCGTCCCCGATCCGGAGGGGGCGGCCACCGAGGCGAGCTACCGCCCCTCGCGCGCGCTCGACGCGCGCGTGAAGGCGCTCGAGCGCGAGGACGGGCTCGAGCTGAAGGGCATCGTCCACTCCCACCCTCCCCTCCTCGACGCGCCGTCCGCGCAGGACGCGGCGGAGCTCGCGGAGGGGCTGCGCCGGAACGGGCACCTCGCGACGTACCTCGCCCCGATCGTCACGCGCTGCGATCCCGGAAGTCGCCTGGCGCCCCACGAGCTCGCGCTCTCCCCGCCCGGCAGCAAGGTCTCCTTCTTCGGGGCCTGGCGCGCTGGCGAGGACCACGCTGCCGTCCGCCCGCTGCAGGTGACCGTGGTGCCGCTCCTGCGCGACGCAGAGCGGCTCGCCCGCGCGATCGGGGGGGAGGTGGGCGGCGTCGGGCTGGTGGACGTGGCGGCCGCGGGCGACGCGGCGCTCCCCGCGGCCCGGCTGCTCGCGGGCGGGCTCGAGCTCCTCGTGGTCGTCGGGGACGGCTACCCGGCGCTGCCGCCGCTCGTGCTCGCCACGAACGCTGAGGGCGAGACCGAGCAGCTCGAGCTCGGCTGGTCGCTCGCCCTCGCCGAGGAGGACCGGCTCGCCGCGGCGGTGCGCACGATCCTCCTGCCGCCCGGCCCGTACCGCGCCGCCTTCGGGCCGCGCGGCGGACCGGCGCTCACCGCCGACCGCGAGCGCGCGCGGCTCGCGGGGTGGGGACGGCTCCTCACGCGCGGCGACCCCGCGGAGGGGGCGGCGCGGCTCCGGGACGCGCTCTTCGCGCGCAGCGCGGGGCTCGTCTCGGCGGCGCTGCGCGAGCGGACGGTCCTCGTCGCCGGCTGCGGGTCGGTGGGGTCGTACCTCGCCGAGGCGCTCGCGCGGAGCGGCGTCGGCGCGTTCGCGCTCGTGGATCCCGAGTCGGTGGAGGCGCCGAACCTCTCGCGCACCGGGTACGAGGTCGGCGATCTCGGCCGGGCCAAGGTCGAGGCGCTCGCCCGGCGTCTCCTCGCCGTCCAGCCCGCGGTCGGCCTCTCGCTCCACGCCGCCGCGCTCGACGCGCTCGGGCCTGCCCCGCTCGACGCGCTGGTCCGGGCGGCCGACCTGGTCGTCGCGGCCACCGACGATCCCGCCGGCCAGCGCCTGCTCGACCGGTTCGCATACGCGCGCGGGCGGCCCGCGCTCTTCGTGGGCCTGTACGCGGGGGCGCAGGGCGGCGAGGTGGTGATGACGGTCCCCGGCCGGACACCCTGCTACCTGTGCGCGACGCGCACGCGCGGCGCGCTCGCACGGGAAGGCGGCGGCGCGCGCGAGATCGACTACGGCACGGCGCGGCTCCGCGGCGAGCTCGCGATCGGGCCGGACGTGCACCACGTGGCGAGCGCCGCGGCGAAGCTCGGCCTCTCGCTGCTCCTCGCCGGGAGCGGCGCGCCGCTCGCCGCGCTCGCGGAGACCGCGCTCTCCGACGGGACGCCTTACCTCACGACCTCCACCGTCCCCGGCTACTGGTTCTACCCGCAGGTGTTCGGAGACACCCCGGGGCAGCACGCCTACCAGAGCGTGTGGCTCACCCCGGCGCCGCGGCAGGACTGCCCCGTGTGCGGGGATCCGTCGGGCCGGGTCGACCCGCTCGACGTCCCGCTGCGCGGCCCGCGCGCGGCGTCCTTCGCGGCCGTGCTCCGCGACGGCGAGCCGGCCGGCTCGTAGCGTCGCCCTCGACGCGCTCAGCGCGCCGGCGGCTGGATGTGCGACTCGTCCTCGAGGGCGGGGACGATCTTCTCCTGACGCGCCTTCGTCTCGCGCGTCGCGGCGACGCTGCAGATCGGCGCGAGCGTCTCCGCGAGCCGGACGAACCCCGCGATCTCGCGCTCGAGCCGCCCCGCGAGCCCGGCGTCCCGGAGCCGGCCGTCGGCGTCGAACGCCTCGCCCGCGTGGGCGAGCGCGAACATGTCGGGGAAGACGAGCGCGCCGCACCCCTCGAGCGGGATGCGGGTCTGCCACAGGCCGCGGATCCCGCCCATCGGCGAGGGCGACGCCGAGAGGAGGTACACGCTCCTGCCGCGCCAGGGCATCGGGCGGGCCCGGGACACCCAGTCGATCGCGTTCTTGAGCGGCCCGGCGATCGAGTAGTTGTACTCGGGCGCCGCGATGAGGAGCGCCTGCGCGGCCTCGACCCGGCGCTTCAGCTCGAGCGCCCCCGCGGGGAGGCCGCTCGTCCGGTCGAGATCACCGTCGTAGAGCGGCATCTCGAACTCCGAGAAGCGGGCGAGATCCACGTCCGCCCCCTCGCGCCGCGCGATCTCGCATGCGAGCGCGACGAGCTGGTGGTTCAAGGACTCCTTCCGCAGCGACGCGGCGAACGCGAGCAGCCTCATGGTGACGCCTCCCGGGCGCGCCCCCCTGGGCGCCCGGGGGCCACGCCGCGAACTGTCGTTCAGGCCCAGCGCTCCATCACCACTCGCGTCTCCGTGTAGAAGCGGACCGCGTCCTCGCCGGTCGCGTGCAGGTCACCGAAGAACGAGCTCTTCCATCCGGCGAAGGGGAAGAACGCCATCGGCGCGGCCACGCCCACGTTCACGCCGATCATCCCGGCCTCGACGTTGCGCCGGAAGTACGCCGCCGCCTTGCCGCTCGTGGTGAAGATGCTCGCGGCGTTGCCGTAGCGGGAGCGGTTCGCGAGGGCGACCGCCTCCTCCACGCTCCCGGCCCGCACGGTCGCGAGCAGGGGCCCGAAGATCTCGTCCCGGGCGAGCGTCGAGTCCGCCGCGACGCGATCGAGGATGGTGGGGCCGATGAAGAACCCGTTTCCGCCGGCGGTCGCCTCGCGCCCGTCCACGACGAGCGCGGCCCCCTCGGCGAGCCCGGCCTCGATGTAGCGGCGCACGCGGGCGCGGCTGTCCTCGCGGATCACCGGGCCCATCGCCGAGTCGGAGGCGAAGGGATCGCCGACGCGCGTCGCCCGCGCCTCGGAGGCGAGCCGCTCGAGGAGCGGCTCCGCCGCGCCGCCCACCGGCACGAGCACGCTCCCGGCGAGGCAGCGCTGGCCCGCGGCGCCGAACGCGGAGCCCATCACGGCCGAGACGGTCAGGTCGAGGTCCGCGTCAGGCAGCACGAGGAGGTGGTTCTTCGCTCCCGCCATCGCCTGGACGCGCTTGCCGCTCGCCGCCGCCCGCGCGTAGACGTGGCGAGCGACCCCCTCCGATCCCACGAACGACACCGCCCGCACGAGCGGGTGGTCGAGCAGCGCGTCCACGGCGTCGCGGCCGCCGTGCACGACGTTCATCACGCCGGGCGGGAGCCCCGCCTCCTGGAAGAGCTCGGCCAGCCGGAGCCCGGTCGAGGGCGTCCGCTCCGAAGGCTTCAGGACGAACGTGTTCCCCGCCGCGACGGCGATGGGGAACATCCAGAGCGGGATCATCGCCGGGAAGTTGAAGGGGCAGATCCCCGCCACGACGCCCACCGGGACGCGCCAGGTGTGCGAGTCCATGCCGCGGGCGATCCCCTCCACCGTCCGCCCCTGCGCGAGCGTCGGCATGCCGCAGGCGAAGTCCACGACCTCGATCCCGCGCCGGACCTCGGCGCGGGCGTCCGGGAGGAGCTTGCCGTTCTCCCGCGAGACCGAGGCGGCGAGCGAGTCCTGCTCGCGCTCGAGGAGCGCCTTGTAGCGGAAGAGCACCTGGACGCGGTCCGGGACCGGGATCGCGCGCCAGCCCGGGAACGCGGCCGCCGCGGCGCGCACCGCGGCGTCCACGTCGGCCGGGCCGCAGAGGGGGACCCGCGCGACGGTGCGGCCGGTCGCCGGCTCGAGCACGGGCGCGGTCTCGGTGGCCGCCGCCGGGCGCGCCGCGCCGTCGACGAGGAGCGGGAGCGGAGCGGGCTCGGGGCCCGCGCGGCCGGGAGACGACGAGACGTTCGGGGCCATGACCTTCGACCTCCAGCCTCCTCACTTCACCGCGCCGACGGTGAAGCCGGCGATGAAGCGATCGAGGAACAGGTTGTAGACGACGGCGATCGGCAGGCTCGTGATCAGGCAGGCCGCCATGAGCGAGCCCCAGTAGTAGACGTCGCCGCGCACGAGGTAGATGGGCACGCCCACGCCGACCGTCTGGTGCTCCGCCGAGGAGATGAACGTGAGGGCGTAGACGAACTCCTGGGTCACGAGGGTGAAGGAGAAGATGACCACCGTGAGGATCCCGGACACCGAGATGGGGATGACGAGCTTCACGAACGCGCCGAAGCGCGTGAGCCCGTCCACGAGCGCCGCGTCCTCGAGGTCGCGCGGGATCGCCTTGAAGAAGCCCATGAGCAGCCAGATCGAGAACGGGACGGTGAAGGTCGGGTAGGTGACGATGATCGCCCAGAGCGTGTCCTGCAGCCCGAGCCAGGAGACCACGCGCGACATGGGGATGAAGAGCAGCGTCGGCGGGACGAGGTAGGTGAGGAAGATCCCGATCCCGAGCTGCTGCCCCCACTGGCCGGTGAGCCGCGCGAGCGCCCAGGCGGCGGGGACCGCCAGCACGAGCGTGATCGCCACGACCGCCGCGCCGGCCACGGTGGTGTTCCAGAACCAGCGCAGGAAGAGCGTCTCGCCGAAGAGGAGCCGCAGGTGATCGAGCGTGGGCGCCGCGTTGAAGACGAACGGGTCGTGCTCGACGTTGTACAGGTCGCTCGTCTGCTTGAACGTCGTGATCGCCATCCAGTAGAACGGGAACGCGAGCAGCACCGCGAACCCGATCACGATGAGCCAGCGCCCGAGGCGCGTGAGCGGCGATCTCCGAGGGCCCGCCATCGCTACACCACCTCCGCGCGGTGGGCCACGCGCAGCATGAGCGCGGCGACCGCCACGAGGATGGGGACGAGGAACATCGAGATCGCCGCGCCCTCCGCCAGGTCGGACCCGAGCACGCCGGTCTGGAACGCGAGCGAGGGCAGGACCTGCGTCGAGTCGTACGGCCCGCCCCGGGTGAGGATGTAGACGACCGTCATGTCGGTGAAGGTGAAGACCACGCCGAAGAGGAGGGCCACGTTGATGATCGGGCGCATCATCGGGAGCGTGATCTCGAAGTGCGTCCGCCAGAAGCCGGCGCCGTCCACGGCCGCCGCCTCCGGGAGCTCCTTCGGGATCGAGGTGAGCCCGGCGAGCAGGATCACCGTCGAGAACGGGATCATCCGCCACGAGTGCACCGCGATGACCGACGCCATCGCCAGCGCCGGCCGACCGAGCCACATCGGCGGGTCGAAGAGGTTCACGAGGTGCATCTTCGCGAGGACCCAGTTCACGACCGAGTAGATCGAGTCCAGGATCCACTTCCAGCCGATGGCGCCCAGGCTGATCGGCGCGACCCAGGGCAGCAGGATGAGGAACCGGACGAGCCCGCGCCCGCGGAACCGCTCCCGCAGCGCGAGGGCGAGCGCGTTCGCGCAGACGATGACGATCACCTGCGAGGCGATCGTGAACACGAACGAGTTCACGAGCGCCCGCCGGAAGCTCGGGCTCTCGACCACGCTCCGGAAGTTCTCGAGGCCGACGAACTCGTAGCCCACCGACCCCACCGTCACGTCGCCGACGCTGTAGAGGAAGGCGAGCACGAGCGGCAGCCCGAGGAGCGCCAGGATGTACACGAGCGCGGGCGAGAAGAGGGCGACGCCGAGCCGGGTCGCGCCGCTCACCCGGCGGCGCCGGCGGGGCGCCTCCCGCTCGAGCGCGGCCCCCGTCACCGCCACGACAGCTCCCGCGGGGCGGCGCGCTTGCCGGTCGCCCGGTCGAAGAACTTCACCTCGCTCGCCGGGACCGCGAAGTCGTGAGCCTCCCCCTCCCCGAGGCCTCCGCTGGCGGCGGTGGCGACGCGCGAGACGACCTTCCGGCCGTCGAAGCGGCCGCCGTCGATGACGCCGTGCAGGACCCGCTCCGAGCCGAGGAACTCGACGAGCCGGATCCGGAGGCGGATCGGCGCGCTGGGGCCGCGGACCATCGCCGCGGGGACGACGCTCTCGGGCCGGAACCCGGCGATGAAGTCGGTGTCCTCGACCAGGTTCATCGGCGGCGAGCCGAGGAACGTCGCGACGAAGGTGTCGGCGGGCTCGTCGTAGACCTCGTGCGGCGTCCCGATCTGCCGGACGATGCCCTTGTTCAGCACCACGATCCGGTCCCCCATCGCCATCGCCTCGACCTGGTCGTGCGTGACGTAGATGGTCGTGGTGCGCACGCGCTTGTGGAAGGAGGTGAGCTCCTCGCGCGCGGACGCGCGCAGCTTCGCGTCGAGGTTCGAGAGCGGCTCGTCGAGCAGGAACACCGTCGGCTCTCGCACGAGCGCGCGCGCGAGCGCCACCCGCTGCCGCTCGCCGCCGGAGAGCTCGCGCGGCTTCCGGCCGAGGAGGTGGCCGATGCCGAGCAGGCCCGCGGCCCACTCGACCCGCTCGCGGCGCTTCGGCTTCGGCACGCCGTGCGCCTTGAGCGGGAAGCCGATGTTCTGCTCGACCGAGAGGTGCGGGTAGAGCGCGTAGCTCTGGAACACCATGGCGATGCCGCGCGCCCGCGGCGGCAGGTCGGTGACCACGTCGCCGCCGATGAGCACGTCGCCGCGCGTGGGCTCCTCGAGCCCGGCGATCATCCGGAGGAGCGTCGACTTGCCCGAGCCGGAGGGGCCGAGGAAGACGAGGAACTCTCCGTCGCGGGTGACGAGGTCGACGTCGTTGACGGCGCCTTCCTCGGCCTTCTTGAACACCTTCGTGAGCCTGCGCGTCTCGACCACCGCCACCGGGCCCTCCGATCTCACGGGGGGGGGCGCCCCCCCCCCCCCCCCCCCCCCCCCCCCCGGCGCCCCCCCCCCCCCCCCCCGGGGCGCCCCCCCCCCCCCCCGCGGCGGG
>NZ_JALCZB010000059.1:14819-26240 GCF_022690745.1 Anaeromyxobacter sp. SG64
CCACCGGCTCGGCGGTGAGCATGCGCCACCGGGGGGGCCGACGCCGCGACACGGGGGCCGCCCCGGCGGGCTCGCTTCGCTCGCCTCATCTCCGGCCGCCGCTAGAGGCGGTCTTCCACGTTCACGACGGGGTGCTACCCGCGCTCGCCGGGTCCCTGCGCCTCAGGCGGTCTTCCACTTGTCCCAGATCCGCTTCAGCTCCTTCTCCGCGGCCTTCGCCGAGTCCTCGGGCGAGAGCTCGTCGCGCGCGACCTTCGCGAACATGGTCGGGAGCACGAAGGTGTTGAACGCCTCGTCCACCGCGGCGGTGGCGTAGCCGGGGTACCCGACGTTCGTCGCCCACTCCAGCACGTTGCCGAGCACGGCGTACTTGTCCGGCGGCGAGCCCTTGGGGTCGTTCGCGATCTGCTGCTTCAGGTCGGGCACTGTCTTCGGGAAGCACGGGAAGTTGTAGAACTCGCTCGCCTTGAAGGCCTCCGCGAACGCGTCGATGTAGTCGACGAGGAACTGCTTCGCGCCCTCCGGGTTCTCGGCGAACCGCCAGATCGCGTAGCAGTCCATCACGTGCTCGGCGGCCATGCGGCGCACCGGCCCCTTGAGCGCGGGGACGATCTGGATCTTCTTCGACATCTCCGGGTTCTCCTTCTCCGCGGTGCGCGTGACGGAGATGGCGTTCGCGACGAAGGAGAGCTTTCCGGCGAGGATGCCGCGGTTGTTGGACGAGGGATCCCAGGTGAAAATCTCGCCCGTCTCGGCCTCCTTGTAGAGCGCGCGCATGTACTTGAGCGCCTCGATGGTCTGGGGGGAGTTGATGACGACGCGCCCCTCGGCGTCCTGCTCGGACGCGCCGAACGACCACATGACCGCACGCACGGCCATGTTGGTGTCGAGCTCCTGCGACAGCCCGATGCCCACCGGGTTCCCGAACTTGTCCTTGATGGCCTTGCCGCCCTTGCGCAGGTCGTCCCAGGTGTCGGGGCCCTTCGGGAACCCGACCTGCGACCAGAGATCCTGGCGGTAGTTGCCCGGGTCGGGGACGTAGCTGTCGGAGAAGGCGAAGTACTTCTTCGTCTTCGGGTTGAAGGTGGACTTGTGGCCGAGGTCGATCGGCTTGCCCCACTTCTTCTCCACCGACTGGTAGATCTCGGTGTGGTCGATGACCTGCTTCTCGTAGGCCGCGGGCGGCGAGAGGAACATGAAGAGGTCGTGGCCGCGCTGCGCCGAGACCTCCGCCGCTGCGCGCGCGTTGATCTCGCCGATGGCGATGTGATCGACCACCACCTGCGTGCCGTGCTTCGCGCCCCACTGCTTGCAGAACACCCCGTCGAACCACTTGTCGTAGCCGGGGACGAAGTGGCTCCACTGCACGATCTTGAGCGTCTTCTGCTGCGCGCGTGCGCGCCGCGGAGCTCCCGCCGCCGCCGCGAGCGCGCCGACGCCCGCCGCCTTGAGGATCTCCCTGCGCGTCAGGCCGCGCCTTCCATCGCTCGCCATGCCCGCCTCCCTCCGTCACACGATGGGTGACGTACGGAGAGGGCCCTAACGGCGGCGCCGGAGGCGGCACGCGCCGGACGGGGCCCCTGCGGCGCGTCAACGGCGGTCCGGCCGAGCGCCGCCTCGGCCGCCGCGCTTCACAGCTTGTAGCCGAACCGCCGGAGGAGCCCCTTGCGCTCGGCGACGTCCGCGTCGCTCTCCACGCCCGCCGGCGCGCCGCCGTCCACCACGCCGAGGATCCCTCGCCCGGCGTCGGTGCCGGCGACCACCACCTCGACCGGGTTCGCCGTCGCGCAGAAGATCGTGCACACCTCCGGCACGAGCTTGACCGCGTTGAGCACGTTCACGGGGAAGCCCTCGCGCAGGAACACCACGAAGGAGTGACCGGCGCCGATCGCCTCCGCGTTCCTCACCGCGAGCGCCACGAGCGCCGGGTCGTTGCCGGAGCGGCGGACGAGGCGCGGCCCGGACGACTCGCAGAACGCGAGCCCGAACTTGAGGTGCGGCGAGGAGCCGGCGAGCACCTCGTGCAGGTCCTCCACCGTCTTGATGAAGTGCGCCTGGCCGACGATCACGTTCACGTCGTCGGGCTTCTCGATTCGGACGGACGAGAGCTCCATCGCTGCCTCCGCGGGCGGACGGCGCGATCATGGCCGCGCCCGCGGCGCGCGGGCGGCGCGAGGTGGGTTGCCTCCCTCGGACGGCGAGCCCGGCGCGCCTGCCGGCGGCCGGGCCCCGTGGAGCGCGCGGGCGAGCCGGTCAGCCGAGCTCGAGCCAGGAGAACCACACCGGGTGGTTCGTCTTGTACCACTCCAGCACCCGGCGGATGGCGGCCTGCTTCTCCCGCGGCATGACCCGCTCGTCCACCCGGTCGAGGTGCACGCGGATCCTCTCGCCGTCGTGCTCGAGCGCCTGGGAGAGCATCGTCTGCAGCTCGTTCCGGATGCGGCCGGAGTCGGAGATCTTCACCGCGCGGCTCGCGGGATCCACGCCGGAGAGGAAGCGCGAGAGGAGCGGGCTGAAGATGAGCCGCGTCTCGTCGAACGACTCCATGAGCCGGAAGGTGAAGGTCATCTTCGCGGAGGCCTGCCGGGTGGCGAGCCGGGTCGTCACCTTGTAGACGCCCTCGCGCACCTGGGTGACGCCGGGCGCGCCGGAGTACGGGTCGTCGCACATGTAGCCGAGGCTCGCGAGGACGCCCCACTTCTTCTCGGGCAGGAAGTCGTCGGCCCGGATGACGCGCTGCTTGAGCGGCATCGCGGCGGCCTCCGCCTCCTCGATGGCCTCGGCGTAGGACTTCACCTCCCCCGCCTCGAGCACCCTCCCGCCGAACAGCTCGCCGAGCCGGCGCGCGAAGTCGGCGGCCCGCGGGTCGAGCTGCATGAGCTTGCCCTCGGCGTCGCAGGGCAGCGTGAACGCCGGCGAGAACGTGGCCATGGTCGTGTCCACGTCGAGCACGGACGAGAGGCTCGCGGCCTGCATGGCCTCGGCGGTGGCGGCGTAGCCGTCGCAGAGGAAGACGTGCGTCGCGCCCGCGCCGTCCGCCCAGCTCCCCACGAGGAAGGTCGGCGCGTAGGTGCCGGAGTCGGTGAAGACCTCGAGGCCGGACGGCGCCTTCCACCCGTCCTCCACGAGGTGGGCGCCGAGCGCCTTCCACTCCTCCCAGAGCTTCCCGAGCCGGCCCACGCGGCTCTTCCCGCGCAGCGTCCAGACGTGGACGTTCTCACGCCGGATGCCGGGGTAGGTCGCCTCGATGGCCTCCATCACCTGCTTGCGGGGCGTGCGGTAGTCGAGCAGGACCGAGTCGCGCTCCGCCGCGGCGGCGACCTTCCGCGGCAGCGTGAGGCAGCCCATGTACGACTCGTACGGCCGCGACACGGTGAGCGGCGAGTCGAACAGGTGGAACACCGCCATCGGGCCGGACGGCTTCCCCTCGGCGAAGCGGGAGGTGTTCTCGAGCGTGTCCACCGCGGCGCCCCACACCGTGATGCCGCGGTCCTGGAGCCAGCCGTAGAACTGCTCGAAGGTGTGACCCGGCTCGTTGAGCAGCCGGCGCACGCGGCGGTCCACGATGCGCGCCACCTCGGGCCGGGCGTAGACGCGGCCGAAGCCGAGCAGCGGGTTCGCGCCCATCTCCGGCGTCTCGCCGGCCTTGGGCATGAGCCCCTCGCCGAGGGAGACCATGATGGCGTGGTTCTCGGGGAGCGTGCGCGTGGTGGTCCAGAGGCCCTCGCTCATCACGTAGGCGCTGATGGCGTCGGCGTTCTTCTTCACCTGGTTGTAGGCCGCCTTGTCCTTGCCCGCGCCGGCGCCGTAGTCGCCGAAGAGCTTCGTGCCGAGCGCGGTCGCCGCCGAGGTCATGGCGAGGCAGCGGGCGATCCCGCGGGGCGTGAAGCTGTGGGCCGACACCGGATCGGCCTGGTAGCGCTCGACCTCGACGTCCTCCAGCCAGAGGTGGAAGCGCAGGAGCACCGGCCGGGTGTCGAAGGCCCACTGGGCGATGAGGTTGCGCTTTTCGATGTCTTGCACGGGGGTCTCCGGTGGGCGCGGTTCGGAAGGCTGGGGCATTTTATGAACTCGCGCCGGACCCGGAGCCACTTTGCGGCCTTCCGACCCCACGCGAGACGGAGCGAAGAAATCCAGGAAGCGACGCGGTCGCGTCAAGCGAAAGCGTTGCGCGCTGCGCCACGGGAGCGGCGCGCTCGCGAGCGCGTTAACCTCGCGCCGTGCACGACCTCCCGCCCCTCGCCGCGCTCCTCGCCCAGGATCCCCTCTGGTCGCCCTCCCCGGCCGACGCCGCCCGCCTCGAGCGGGACGCCGGGGCGAGCCCGCCGCCCGCGCTCGCGGCCGAGCTCCGCTGGTGGCGCGCCCTCGCGGCGGGCCGGGCGCAGCGCTGGGACGAGGTCTCGGTGCTCGCGGAGACGGGCCTCGGTGAGCCGGCCTCGGAGCGCGAGACGGTCCGGCTCGCGTTCCTGCACTGCCTCTCCGGGGACCTCGCCCAGGCCGAGCACCTCGTCGCGCAGGCGGTGCAGACCGGCAGCGACGAGGCCCTGCCACGGCGCTTCGCGGGCTGGTGCGAGCGGGAGGGGCTCTCCGCGGCCGCGGCACGGTTCCGCTGAAGGCGCGTCCGGACGGATCAGTACCCGTGCCCGCCGCGGTGCTCCCCCTCGCGGATCTTCCCGCGGAACACCCAGTAGATGAGGCCGGTGTAGCCGAGCACGAACGGCATCCCCATGGCGGCGATGATCGCCATGTTGCGCAAGGTCGGGCCGGTGGAGGAGCCGTTCCGGATCGTGATCGACAGGGCGGGATCGAGGCTCGAGGTGACGAGGTTCGGCCACTGGGCGAGCCCGAACAGCACCACGAGCCCGGCGACCGTCAGGGCGGAGGAGGCGAACGCCTGGAAGTAGCGGCGCAGGAACACGGCGCGCGGGACGTTCCCCGCCGCGAGGACGTTCAGGACGACGATGCCCCACGCCCACGGCAGGTGGGCGAAGTTCGCCGTCGCGCGCGGGATGGCCACGAGCGTGAAGATCGTCGTGAGCAGGTAGAGCACCGAGAACACGCCGGCGGCGCTCCAGGCCCAGCGGCGCACCTCCTCGTGTAGCTCCCCCTCGGTCTTGATGAGGAGCCACACCGCCCCGTGCAGCGCGAAGAGCGAGAGCGCGAAGACGCCGACGAGGAGCGCGTACGGCGAGAGGAGCCCGGAGAGCGCCACCTGCGCCTCGCCGTCGGCGCGCACCGGCAGCCCCATCATGACGTTACCGACCGCGGCGCCGAACAGGATGGGCGAGAGCGCGCTCGCGGCGAAGAAGGCGACGTCCCAGGTGTTGCGCCAGGCCCGCGACGGGCGGCGGCTGCGGAACTCGATCGCCACGGCCCGGAAGATGAGCGCGAGGATGAGCAGCATGAGCGGCGTGTAGAGCGCGCTGAACGCCGTCGCGTACGCCCGCGGGAACGCGGCGAAGAGCGCGCCGCCGAACGTGACGAGCCAGACCTCGTTCCCGTCCCAGACCGGCCCGATCGCGTTCAGCATCACGCGGCGCTGCTCGTCTCGCCGCGCGAGGAGGTAGAGCGTGCCGACGCCGAGGTCGAACCCGTCGAGCACCGCGTAGCCCGCGAGCAGCACGCCGAGGAGGACGAACCAGAGCACCTGCAGGTCCATCACCGCCTCCCCTCGCCTGCGAGGTGGGAGCGCCCCGGCTCCTCGTAGGTGGCCGCGACGTCCACGAGCTCCTTGCCCCTGGTCGGACCATGGGGCGGGACCGCCGGCGGCGGCCCGGCCTGGATCTTCGCGTTCATGACGTAGACCCAGACGAGGAACAGGCCCGCGTAGACGAGCCCGAACAGCACGAGGGACTGGAGCACCTGGCCGTCCGTCACGGACAGCGAGAACGAGTGCTCGGTGCGGAGCAGGTTCCACACCGTCCAGGGCTGCCGCCCCACCTCCGCGACGATCCAGCCGAGCTGGTTCGAGGCGTACGTCCCGAGCACCGCGAAGACGAAGATCCACAGGAGCCAGCGCGTGCGGAAGAGCGTCCCCCTCCGGCGGAGCCACAGGCCGAGGAGCGTGAGCGCGATGAACGCCGTGCCGAGCGCGACCATCAGGTGGAAGGCGTAGAACGGCACGGCGACCGGCGGGCGCGCGTCGGGCGGCACCGACGCGAGCCCCGGGATGGAGGCGTGGGGGTCGCGGTGCACGAGCAGCGAGAGACCGCCGGGGATGGCTACGCCGAGCGCGACCCGGCCCTCCTCGGGCCTCGGCACGCCGAACACGTGGAGGTCCGCCGGGCCGTCCTCGAAGTGCCCCTCCATGGCGGCGAGCTTCGGCGGCTGGTGCTCGGCGACGATGCGCGCGCTCTGGTCGCCCGTGACGAGGAGGAGCACGGAGAAGATCGCCCCGAACGAGAGGGCGACCGAGAAGCTCCGCCGCGCGAACTCCTCGTGCCTCCCGCGCAGGAGGTAGAAGGCCGAGATGCTGAGCACGAAGAACGCGCCGAGCACGTAGGCGCCGTTGAGGGTGTGCAGGAGCCGGCCTATCGTCGACGGGTTCAGGACCGCGTCCCAGAACCCGGTGATCTCGGCGCGGCGCGCCGCGCCCTCGCCGACGACCCGGAACCCGGCGGGCGTCTGCTGCCAGCTGTTCGCGACGATGATCCAGACCGCCGAGAAGACCGAGCCGAGCGCGACCAGCACCGCCGACACGAAGTGCATCCGCGGCGACACCCGGTCCCAGCCGAAGACCAGCACGGCGAGGAAGCCCGACTCCAGGAAGAACGCGAAGATGCCCTCCGCCGCGAGCGCCGAGCCGAAGATGTCGCCCACGAAGACCGAGTAGCGCGACCAGTTCGTGCCGAACTGGAACTCCATGACGACGCCGGTCGCGACGCCGATGGCGAAGTTCGCCGCGAAGAGCCCGGTCCAGAAGTGGGCGGCCGAGTGATAGACGGGATCCTTGGTCCGCAGGTACTTCCAGAGCAGCACCGCGATCACCGCCGCGAGCCCGATGGTGAGCGGCGGGAACAGATAGTGAAACATGATCGTCAGCGCGAACTGCACGCGCGAGAGCGTGAGGACGTCCATCGGGCGCTCCTTCGCGGGGGGCCCCTCGCCACGGGAGGGGCCGCTAGAATGTGCGCCCCTCGCGCAGGAGCGTGAAGGAGAACCGCGCGTTCCCGGGGGGCCCCGCCGAACGGGCGTGCGCGCGTGCGCGCGCCGCCGGCGCCCCCGGTCGGAGGTGATGCGTCAGCGAGGGGGTCCGCCGGGCTCCCGGTCCGGCGCCTCGCCCTCGCCGTCCTCCACCTCGACCCCGTAGCCGCGCGGATCGAGGCCGTGGCGGAAGGCGATGCTGATCCGCGGCCCCGCCCGCGCGACCTTGGGGACGGAGTGCTGCCACGTCCGCTGCGTCCGGCCGCCGGTGACGAGCAGGTCGCCGCGGCCGAGCGCGAACGCCAGGGGCCGTCCGGCGCCCTTCCGGCGCAGGAGGAACCGGCGCGGCTCCCCGAGCGACACCAGCGCGACGATCGGCTCCGCGACGCGCTTCTCGATCCGGTCGCCGTGCCAGGCCACCCCATCCGCGCCGTCGCGGTAGAGGTTGAACCCGGCGGAGTCGAGCTCGACGCCGTACCGGCGCGAGAGCGCCCGTCGCATCTCGTCCACGATCGCCGGCTCGAGCGGCACTCCGGACGCGGCGCTCCATGGCGCCGTGAGCCGGGGCTCCTCCACCTCGCGGTCGTACAGCCTGCGCTTGCGCCGGCCCCAGCGGCGCGTGCGGAGGAGCTCCTCGAACAGCGCGTCCGAGCCGGAGACCCACCCCGGCGCGACGTCGATCCAGGACTCCGCGTCGAGCTCGATGCGGCGCACGCCGCCGAACGAGCGGTCGAACGACGGCGCGGCCGAGTCGAACAGCGTGGGCTGGAAGCGGACCGACGTCATCCCAGAACCGATAACCGGGCCCGGCGCCGCCGCCACGCCGCGTCACCGTCCGATGGCGAGGACGAGCTTGCCGCGCCCGTGCCCGGACTCGAGCCGGCGGTGGGCCTCGGCCGCCGCCTCGAGCGGGAGCACCGCGTCCACGAGCGGCCGGAGCTTCCCCTGCTCCACGAGACGCGCGAGCTCCTCGAGCCGCCGCCCCTCGCGCGTGAGGAACACGCCGTGGAGCGTCTGGTTCTTGAGATAGAGCGAGGTGAGGTCGCCGTCGCAGCCGAGGATCGTGGCGATCCGGCCGAACGGGCGCGTCGCCTCGGTCGACCCGGGCACCGTGGCGCCTCCCACGGTGGTGAGCACCGCGTCCACCCCCTGCCCCCCCGTCTCGCGGAGCGCGGCCTTCACGACGCTCTCGCCGCGGTAGTCCACGCAGACGTCCGCGCCGAGCGCGCGCAGCGTCTCCTGGTTGTCCGGGCCGGCGGTCGCGATGACGCGCGCCCCGGCCGCCTTGGCGATCTGGACCGCGAACGAGCCTACGCCGCCCGCGCCGCCGTGGATGAGCACGGTCTCGCCGACCTGCACCGCGAGGCGCCGCACGAGCGCCTCGTACGCGGTCCCGCCCGCGAGCGGGATCGCCGCCGCCTCGGCGTGCGTGAGCCGCGCCGGCTTCCGCGCGGCGATCGCCGCCTGCACGACGGCGTACTCGGCGTACGTACCGTGCGGGTTGCCGAAGATCTCCGGGGTGTAGAACACCTCGTCGCCCTCGCGGAAGCGCGTGACACCCGGGCCGACCGCCTCGACCACGCCCGACGCGTCGTAGCCGATCACGGCGGGGACCTCGAGCTGCGCCCAGGTCCCGGAGTGCCGGATCTTCGCGTCGACCGGGTTCGTGCCCGAGGCGATGACGCGGACGAGGAGCTCGCCGGGGCCGGGCGTGGGCCTCGGGACGTCGCGGAGCTCGAGGACGTCGGGACCGCCGAACTTCGGGACCACCATGGCGCGCATGCGGGCGAAGTAGCCGGGCCGCGGCGCCGCCGCGGGCCGTCCTTGGGGCTGCGGCGACGCGCCCCGAGGGCCGTCCTCGCGCGCCGGCGCGCCCGGGAGGACCTAGGATTGACTCGTGTCCAAGGCGTTCACGAGCGAGGAGACGCCCGACCTCGGCCCCGTCGTGCGGGCGCCGCCCCGGGTCGCCCCCGGCGAGGTGAGGTACGTCACGCCGGAGGGGCAGGCGGCGCTGCGCCAGGAGCTCGAGCGGCTGCGCGAGGCCCGGGCGGACGCGGCGGCGCTGCCGGAGCACGCGCGCGCCGCGCGGCATGCCGAGCTCGACAGGCGGGCCGCGCTCGTCGAAGGGACGCTCGCGGCCCTGACGGTGCTCGGTCCCGAGAGCGCGCCCGAGGGCCGGGTCGGGTTCGGGACCTGGGTGCTCGTGGAGGACGAGGAAGGGCGCACTCACTCCTGGCGCATCGTCGGACCGGACGAGGCCGACGCGCGGCGCGGCCTCGTCAGCGTCAGCTCACCGGTGGCGCAAGCCCTCCTCGGTCACGAGGCCGGAGACACAGTGGAGGTGGATCTCCCCGCGGGCGTGCGCGAGTTCACGGTGCTCGAGGTCCGGCGCCGGAGCTGAGGCGGCACCGCTTCGGGGCGTCGCGCGCCCCTCACCCGTGGCGCCCGTCCCACGAACACGGGCCGGGGCCCCCCCTCGCGCCCTCGCTCGCATCCCGCTAGCATCGTTCCACCGTCCGGCGACCTTCCCGCTTCCTCGCGCTCGGGCGGCATCCGCCGGACCGTGGGCGTCACATGAGCGGAGCGAGGACGATCGCCGGCAGGTGGGCGCGGGGAGTGACCGCCGCGGCGGCGCTCCTCGCCGCGTGCATGGCGGGCCACGCCGCGCCTCCGCGAGACGCGGCGGCCACGGACGCGCCTCAGGTGATCTTCTTCGGCTCGAGCACGACCGCGGGCACCGGCGCGTCCCGCCCCGAGCGGCGCTGGACCACGCTCCTCGCGCGCCACGCCGGGTGGAGCGAGGTGAACGAGGGGCTCCCCGGCTCGACGCTCACCGACGTGACCGGCCGTCCCGCGCCGTCGGGAGAGCTCCGCTGGCGGGCGCTCGCGGGGAGCGGCCTCCGCCCCGGCGTGGTGGTCGTGATGTACGGCGCGAACGACGCGATCGCGGGGGTGCCGCTCGGCGAGGCCGATGCGCCGGGGACGTTCCGGCATGCCGCCGCGTCCGTGCTGCGCGGTCTCCGCGCCGCGTTCCCGCGGGCGGTGCTCGTCGTCTGCACGCCGCAGCCCGGGCGGCGGCTCGACCGCGCACGGCGCGCCCCGTACGACGCCGCGCTCGCGGACGAGGCGCGCGCCGTCGGCGCCGTCGTGGTGCGCGGCGACGAGGCGTTCGCGCCGGACGCGCTGCCGCGCTTCGCGGCGGACACGATCCACCTCAACGACGCCGGACACGCCGCGCTCGCCGCGTACGTGGAGCGCGCGCTCCTCGACGCGCGCGTCATCTCCCGGCCGCACGTCGCGAAGGGCGCCGGCTTCGGCGTCGACGGCGCGATGATGCCCTGAAGGCTCCGCGAAGGCAGCCGTACGGCGAGGGAGCCCCACGCCCGTGCGGAGCTCCGGCGAGACTGAGCGCGCGCCGGGTCCCCGCGCGTGTGGCGGCGCGAGGGTCCGCCGGCGAGGGCGCGTGCCCGTGGCGCTCGCCCGCCGCCCTCTTGCCGCGCGGCCGCGCGCACCCCAACTCAATGGGGACACCGCACATCCAAGGAAGGGGATCCGCATGTTCGAGAAGCAGGCGGTACGGGAAGGGATGAAGGTTCGCGCGCGTGACGGAGAGGATCTCGGGAAGATCGTGAGCGTCTCGTCGACCGGGATCGTGATCGAGAAGGGCTTCTTCTTCCCCCGCGATTACGAGGTGCCGATGCATCTCCTGAGCGACGTCCGCGACGACGAGCTCTGGCTGTCGTGCACGAAGGAGGACCTGAAGGTCGAGGGGGCGCTGACGGGCGGCGCCGCGAGGACCTCGGAGCTGCGCTCGCCGGAGGCGGGCACGCGCGAGGAGGGGCGCATGCAGCTCTCCGAGGAGGAGCTCGAGGCGCGCAAGCACGTGCGGGACAGGGGTGAGGTCCGCGTGACGAAGGAGGTCGTCACCGAGCACAAGCAGCTCGACGTGCCGGTGATGCACGAGGAGGTCCGGGTGGAGCGCATTCCGGCCTCGGGGACCGAGCACACCGCGACGGGCGCGTTCGAGGAGAAGACGATCTCCGTCCCGGTGCGCGACGAGGAGGTCGAGGTGGTGAAGCGCCCGCGCGTCCGCGAGGAGGTCCGGGTGTCGAAGACCTCGCGGGTCCAGGAGCAGCGCGTCTCGGGCGACGTTCGCCGCGAGGAGGCGCGCATCGAGGGCGAGGGGGACCTCGAGCGCGACCCGCTCAGCCCGCGCCGCGATCCGGACGAGCGCTGACGGCCGGGGCCGGCCGTTGCCCGCGAGGGCGGGGAGCGGCC
>NZ_JALCZB010000006.1:0-110654 GCF_022690745.1 Anaeromyxobacter sp. SG64
TCGCCGCGGGCCCGCCGCGGGCGCCCTCGATGGCGGCGCCGGCGACGAGGAGGCCGAGCGCCCAGATCGCGCCGCGGTGCGCGTTCGCGCCGCCGGTGGCGGCGAGCATGGCGGCCTCGCCCTCGCGGCCGATCGCGCCGAGCGTGGTGCGCAGCGCGTCCGCCGGGCGGGCGCCGTGGGCGGCCTGGGCCATCTCGGCGAAGGCGCCGCGGAGCGCGTGGGCGGAGCGGCGCATCGTCGGGAGGTCGAGGTCCGCGTGCGCGCCGCTGCCGCGACGGTCGACGAGGCCGGGCTTGGGCGTGAGCTCCGCCTCGTCGAGGAGCGCCGACACCGCCAGGTCCGCGAGCCGGTCGGCCCGCCGCGAGGCGTGAGGGGGCGGCGCGTGCGCGATCGCGATCATGCGTTCACCAGGACCGGAAGCGGGCGGGCGGCCGGTAGAGCCCGCCCGACCAGGCGACGAGGTCGTCGATGCTGCGGGCCGCGAGGAGCGAGCGCCTCGCGTCGAGGCGGCGCACGCCGAGGTCCTCGGGGAACGCGACGATGCCGCGCCGGCGCAGCCCCTCGGTCCGCCGGGCGTCGGCTCCGAGCCCCACGGGCGTCGCCCCGGCGACCGCCGCGAGGGCCGCGCGGCGCTCCGTCGGCCCGTCCGCGCGGTAGAGGTAGGCGATCCCTTCCTCCGTCACGACGTGCGTGACGTCGTCGCCGTAGATCATCACGGGCGCGACCGGCATCCCGCTCGCCTTCCCGACCTGCACCGCGTCCAGCGACTCGACGAAGACCGGCTGGCCGCCCTTCTGGTAGGTCTCGGCGAGCTGGACGACGATCTTGCGCCCGCGGACGACGTCTCCCTCCGCCGTGATGAGGTCGAGCCACGGCGCGCTCGCGTGACGGCGTCCCCGCGGATCGTGGCCCATGTTCGGCGCACCGCCGAACCCGGCGAGGCGGCCGAGCGTGACCGTGGAGGAGTTCGCGTCCGCGTCCATCTGGAGCGTCGAGCCGATGAAGAGGTCCACGCCGTACTGCCCGGCGAGCTGGCACAGCACGCGGTTCGACCGCAGGCTGCCGTCCTTGCCGGTGAAGAACACGTCGGGGCGCGCCCGCACGTAGTCCTCCATCCCGACCTCGCTGCCGAAGCAGTGGACGCTCTCCACCCAGCCGCGCTCGATGGCGGGGATGAGGGTGGGGTGGGGGTTCAGCGCCCAGTTCCGGCAGATCCGGCCGCGCAGCCCGAGCGACTCGCCGTAGGTCGGCAGGAGGAGCTCGATCGCCGCGGTGTCGAACCCGATGCCGTGGTTGAGCGAGGTGACGCCGTGCCGCTCGTAGATCCCGCGGATGACCATCATCCCCATCAGGATCTGCAGCTCGTTGATGTGCCGCGGGTCGCGCGTGAAGAGCGGCTCGACCGCGTAGGGCCTGTCGGCGACCACGACGAGGTCGATCCAGGAGCCCGGGACGTCCACGCGCGGCAGCTCGTCCACGATCTCGTTCACCTGCGCGACGACCACGCCGTGGCGGAACGCGGTCGCCTCCACGATCGTGGGCGTGTCCTCGGTGTTCGGTCCCGTGTAGAGGTTGCCGTGCGCGTCCGCCTTGTCCGCGCAGACGAGCGCCACGTTCGGCGTGAGGTCCACGAACATCCGCGCGTAGAGCTCGACGTAGGTGTGGATGGCGCCGATCTCGAGCTTGCCGTCCTCGAGCAGCTGCGCGAGCCGGAGGCTCTGCGGTCCGGCGAAGGCGAAGTCCACCTTGCGCGCGATCCCGTGCTCGAACAGGGCGAGGTGCTCGGGCCGGCTGATGCTGGAGATGAGCAGGTGCACGTCGTGCACCGCCGCGGGGTCCACCCGCGCGAGCGAGCGCGACAGGAAGTCCGCCTGCTTCTGGTTGTCGCCCTCCAGCGCCACGCGGTCGCCGGGAGAGACGAGCGCCTCGAGCGCCTCCACCAGCCGGTCGGCGCGGAGCGCCTTTCCGTCCACGAAGGGAGCGACGCGCCCGAGCCGGCGGGCCTTCTCGGCGGGGCGTGTTCTCCAGGGCGAAGCGGGAACCGGCGCGCGCGTGGTGGTATTCAGCATTCTGCATGCTGTATACAACAGAGAACATGCCAGCTCAACCGGAGAACGGGCGGACAGGCGGGAGCTCAGGTGGGGGTCGCCAGCGTAACGCGCTGCGGCGACACGGGTTTCTCGCCGGGATGATCGGCGCGGTGGTGCTCGCGACGGCGCTCCCGGGGGCGGGGAGGACCGGCGGTCCGATGCACGGCGATCGCGTGGCCGACGCCGGGATCTTCGCCATCTTCCTCCTGCACGGGCTCGGGCTCGACACCGCTCGCCTGAAGGCCGGGCTCCTGCGCTGGAGGCTCCACGCCGTCGTGCAGGCGTTCACGTTCTGTGTCTTCCCGGTCCTGTACCTCGCGCTCGGCGCCACGTTCGGCCGCTTCCTCCCGCGGCCGCTCCTGCTCGGCTTCTTCTACCTGAGCGTGCTGCCGTCCACGATCTCGTCCTCCGTCGCCATGACGGGCATCGCGCGCGGCAACGTCCCCGGCGCGATCTTCAACGCCATCGCGTCGAACGTGCTCGGCGTCTTCGTGACGCCGCTCCTCGTGTCCCTCGCCGGGAGCGCGTCCGGCGGCGGCCGGCCGCCGCTCGCGCGCTCCATCCTCACCGTCGGCGTGCTCATCCTCGTCCCGCTCGCCGTCGGCCTCGCGCTCCGCCCGCTCCTCGGGGGCTTCTACGCGCGCCACGAGCGCCAGGCGCACCGCCTCGACAAGGCGGTGATCCTCGTCATCGTCTACGTGGCGTTCTGCGACTCGGTGAGCTCGGGCCTTTGGTCGCACCACGGCCCCGGGGTCCTCGCGCTGACGCTCGCCGGCGCGGCCGTGCTCCTCGCCCTCGTGCTCGCCCTCACGACGGCGGTGGCGGGCTGGGTGGGGCTCGCGAAGGAGGACGAGATCGCGGCGGTGTTCTGCGGCTCGAAGAAGGCGCTCTCCTCGGGAGTGGGGATGGCGAAGGTGCTGTTCGGAGCGCAGCCCGGCCTCGGCCTGATCGTGCTGCCGGTCATGTGCTACCACCAGCTTCAGCTCTTCGCGTGCTCGGCCCTCGCCGAGCGCTACGCCCGCCGCGCCGCCGCGGCCCCTCCCGCCATCCCGACCTGAGTCGCTCGTCCGCCCGCCCCAACAAGGGGGCGGACGGGGGGTTGACCGCTTTGTCGCAGGTTGCTTTGTATACAGCGTACAGAATGCACGATGCCGACCGAACGGACGGGACGATGCGACGAACGGACGCACCTAGCGAAAACCTGTTCGACGTCCTCACGGAGCGCGGGCGCGACGACGCGACCTTCATCGAGACGGACGGCGGGCGGCGGCTCACGTACGCCGAGCTGCGGTCGCTCATCGGGCGGTACGCGAACGCGCTCGCCGCGCACGGGGTGGAGCCCGGCGACCGGGTCGCCGTCCAGGTCGAGAAGTCGCCAGAGGCCTACTGCCTGTACCTGGCGGTGCTCCGGCGCGGCGGCATCTACGTCCCGCTGAACCCCGCCTACACGGTGGCGGAGCTCCGGTACTTCCTCGAGGACGCCGCGCCCGCCGCGTTCGTGTTCGATCCGGCCGACGCGGCGGGCAAGGCGCCGCTGGCCGCCGCGTGCGGCGTCCCGGCCTGCCTCACGCTGGACGCCGCGGGGAAGGGGACGCTCGCGGAGCGCGCCGCCGCCGAGGACGACGCGTTCCCCACCGCGCCCCGCGGGCGCGACGACGTCGCCGCGATCCTCTACACGTCCGGGACGACCGGGCGGCAGAAGGGCGCGATGCTCACGCACGGGAACCTGGCGAGCAACGCCCGGGCCCTGACGAACCTGTGGGGGTTCACCGAACGCGATCGGCTGCTGCACGCGCTGCCGCTGTTCCACGCCCACGGCCTCTTCATCGCCGCGCACTGCGCGCTGCTCTCCGGCAGCGCGATGCTGTTCCTCGCCAGGTTCTCGGCCGAGCGCGTCGCGGAGCTCCTGCCTCGCGCCACCGCGATGATGGGCGTCCCGACGTTCTACACCCGCCTGCTGGATCTGCCCGGGTTCGGCCCGGAGGCGTGCCGGTCCGTGCGGCTCTTCACCTCGGGGTCGGCGCCCCTGCTCGCGGAGACGAGCCGCGCCTTCGCGGAGCGCACCGGGCACGCCGTGCTCGAGCGCTACGGCATGACGGAGGCCGTCGTCATCACCTCGAACCCGCTCGACGGCGAGCGCCGTCCGGGCAGCGTCGGGAGGGCCATCGAAGGGGTCGAGCTGCGCGTCGCCGACGCCGAGGGCCGGCCGCTCTCCCGGGGCGCGGTGGGCGTGCTCCAGATCCGCGGCCCCGCGGTGATGAAGGGCTACTGGCGCCAGCCGGAGAAGACGGCGGAGGCCTTCACCGCCGACGGCTGGTTCCGCACCGGCGATCTCGGCACCGTGGCGGAGGACGGGTACGTGACGCTCGTCGGTCGGACGAGCGATCTCGTCATCTCCGGCGGGTTCAACGTCTACCCGAAGGAGGTCGAGCTCGCCCTCGACGCGCTCCCCGGCGTCGTCGAGTCGGCCGTCATCGGCGTGCCCCACCGCGACCTCGGCGAGGCGGTCACCGCCGTCGTGGTCCGGCGCGATCCGGCGCTCGACGCCGGCCGGATTGTGGGCGCGCTGAAGGCCCGGCTCGCCTCCTACAAGGTCCCGAAGCACGTGCACTTCGTCGACCACCTCCCCCGCAACGCGATGGGGAAGGTCCTGAAGAGCGCGCTGCGCGAAACGTATGCCGTCGAAGCGTCCCGTCCCGTCGTCCCAACCCACTGACCCGCAGCGCGGAGGCGATCGTGCACCAGTTCACCCGCAGGAACCTGCTGTTCGGAATGCTGGCCTCGCCGGCGCTGGCGCTCGTCGGCCGGCGCGCCCTCGCGGCGGGCACGACGGAGCTCAAGATCTCGCACCAGTTCCCCGGCGGCACCCTCACGGACGGCGACTTCCGCGACCGCCTGTGCCGCCGGTTCGCGGCCGAGATCGCGAAGCGGACGAACGGCGCGCTGACCGGGACGGTCTACCCGAGCTCCTCGCTCATGAAGGTCAACGCGCAGTTCAGCGCCGCCCGCAAGGGCGCGCTCGACATGAGCCTCTTCCCGCTCTCGTACGCGGGCGGCGAGGTCCCCGAGCTCAACATCGGCCTCATGCCGGGCGTCGTGACCTCGTACGAGCAGGGCATGGCCTGGAAGCACGGCGAGGTGGGCAAGTACCTCACCGATCTCCTCGCCGACAAGGGCATCGTGATCGTGAGCTGGGTCTGGCAGGCGGGCGGCGTCGCCTGCCGCAGCGGCGCCATCGTCGAGCCCCAGGACGCGAAGGGGCAGAAGGTCCGCGGCGGCAGCCGCGAGATGGACATGGTCCTCAAGGAGGCGGGGGCCACCGTGGTCTCGCTCCCCTCGAACGAGATCTACGCGGGCATGCAGACGGGGGCGCTCGACGCGGCCATGACCTCGTCGACGAGCCTCATCTCCTTCCGCCTGGAGGAGGTCGCGAAGCAGCTCGTCACGGGTCGCGGGAAGGCCTACTGGTTCATGCTCGAGCCGCTCATCATGTCGCGCGCGATCTTCGACGGGCTGCCGAAGGACCTGCAGTCGGTGATCATGACGGTCGGCGCGGAGCTCGAGTCGTTCGGCGTCAACTCCGCGAAGGCGGACGACCAGCTCGTCGCGGCGGCGTTCGCGAAGGCGGGCGCGAAGCCCGTGGACCTGTCCGAGGCCACCGTCCGTCGCTGGCAGGACATCGCCCGCGCCACCGCCTGGAAGGACTTCGCCGCGCGCAACGAGCGCTGCGCCCGGCTCCTCTCGCTCGCGGAGAAGACCCTGTGAGCCACGGATTCGAGCTCGAGGCCAGGGCAGCCGAGCTGCCGGCGCTGCCGCGCGCGGGCGCCCTCGGCGTGGCCATGCGCGCGCTCGCCGCCCTGAACCGCCACACCGTGATCGTCTCCGCCCTGGCGATCCTCGGCGCGGCGGCCGTCCTCACGGGCAGCGTCGTCACCCGCTACTTCTTCAAGGTCCCGACCGACTGGCAGGACGAGGCGGCCGTGTTCCTCATGGTCGGCGCGACCTTCCTGACGGCGGCGCAGGTCCAGGCGCAGCGGGGGCACGTGGCCATCGCGGCGCTCGCCTCGATCCTGCCGCCCCGCGTGAACCGGGCCCGCGCGCTCGTCGCGGACCTGGTGTCGCTCCTGTTCTGCACGTTCTTCACCTGGAAGTCCTGGGCGCTCCTCCACGAGGCGGTCGTGGACGGCCAGACGTCGTCCTCGTCGTGGGGCCCGCCGATGTGGATCCCGTACTCGCTCATGACGGTGGGGATGACCCTCCTCACCCTCCAGCTCGTGCTGCAGGTCCTGCATCGCCTCGCGCCGGAAGGAGCAACCGAATGAGCGTCTCCGTCGTCGGCGGTCTCTACGGCGCGGCCACCCTGCTCGTGATGTTCTCGGGCGTGCCGGTCGCCTTCGCGCTCGGGATGGTGGCGGTCGTCTTCATGTACTTCTTCATGCCCGGCGCGGCGCTCGACACCGTCACCCAGAACGTCTACGAGGAGATGTCGAGCATCACGCTCCTCTCCATCCCGCTCTTCATCCTGAAGGGCGCGGCCATCGGCAAGTCGCGCGCCGGGGCGGACCTCTACTCCGCCATCCACGCCTGGATCCGGCGCATCCCGGGCGGCCTCGGCATCGCCAACGTGTTCGCGTGCGCGCTGTTCGCGGCCATGGCCGGGTCGAGCCCGGCGACCGCGTCCGCCATCGGCAGCTCCGGCATCCCCGAGATGCGGTCCCGCGGGTACTCCCCCCGGCTCGCGGCGGGGATCATCGCCGCGGGCGGGACGCTGGGGATCCTCCTGCCGCCGTCGATCACCATGATCCTCTTCGCGGTCGCGTCGGAGCAGTCGCTCGGGCGGCTCTTCCTGGCCGGCATCGGCCCGGGCGCGCTGCTCGTGCTCCTGTTCGCGGGCTACACGGTGTTCCGCTTCAAGAAGGAGTACCGCGCCGCCCTCGCCACCTACGAGCGCACCGGCGTCCGCGCCGCGCACCTCGACGAGCCGGAGCTCTCGCTCGCCGAGAAGACGCGGATGCTGCCGAAGGTCCTCCCCTTCGTGGTCCTGCTGGTCGGCGTCATGGTCGCGCTGTACGGCGGCTTCGCCACGCCCTCCGAGACCGCGGGCCTCGGCGCGATCCTGGCGCTCGTGCTGGTGGGGATCATCTACCGCATGTGGCGCCCGCGCGACCTGAAGCCGATCTTCGCGGGGACGCTCAAGGAGTCGACCATGCTGCTGTTCATCATCGGCATGTCGCTCCTGTACTCGTACGTGATGAGCTACCTGCACATCAGCCAGTCGGCCGCCGAGTGGATCGTGGCCATGCACCTCTCGCGCTGGGTGCTCCTCGCGGCCATCCTCGTGTTCGTGGTGGTGCTCGGCTTCTTCCTGCCGCCGGTCTCGATCATCCTCATGACCGCGCCGATCATCCTGCCGCCCCTCAAGGCGGCCGGGTTCGACCTGGTCTGGTTCGGCGTGGTGATGACCGTGGTGATGGAGATGGGGCTCATCCACCCGCCGGTCGGCCTCAACATCTTCGTCATCAACAACGTCGCGCCGGACATCCCGCTCCGCGACGTCGTCTGGGGCGTGATGCCGTTCGTGGGCCTCATGGTGGTGGCGGTCGTGCTCCTGTGCGTCTTCCCCGGGATCGCGACCTGGCTCCCGGACGCGGTGATGGGGATGCGCTGACGCGGCCGCGCCCGCGCGCCGTGCTCGGGCGGAGGGGGGCGACGCGCTCGCCTCCCTCCGCCTCACGAGCCGGCCGCGAGGCCGGCCCGGCTCCGCGCGGAACTCGGCCCGCCGCACACCTGCAGCACCCACGTGCGCGGCGCCGCCACCGGCGGCGGCTCGCCGTCGGGGCAGCGCGCCGCGGCGGACGAGTAGGCGTCCACGTAGCTCGCCGGCACCGCCTTCCCGCGCCGCAACGCGTGACTCGAGAAGTTGCCGAGAACGTACCGGAGCGCGTTTCGGACCTCGGCCAGCGTGCGGAGGGCGTGCGCGTGATAGCGATCCGTGAAGACGGGCCCGCGCTTCTCCATGAGCGCGTTGAGCCCCAGCGCGACCCGTCCCGAGACCGCCTTCATCCCGCCCGCGAGCGCTCGCGCGTCGTCCGCCTCGACGACGAGGTGCAGGTGGTTCCCCTGGACGGAGAAGTGCACGACGCGGAAGTCCGTTCGTCCGGCGACGGCGCGAAGCGCACCCGCGAAGATCGCGTAGCAGCGCCGGCTCCGCAGGTTCCACACGTGCGCTCGCGTGCGAAGCGTCACGTGGAGCGGCGTGCGCGGGTCGACCTGAACGCGCGTCCGATGCGGCAGCCCCGGCTTCTCACCGCGTGGCTTCCGCCCAGCGTTCGGACGCGCACCGCCCCAGCCTGGCCGGGGCGGGAGCAGGAGGGGCAGCTGAGGGGTGCGGGAGGCCATGGGGTTCACCCTGAGCAACTTGATTGGGCGAACGTTGCCACGTGCCCCTGACGTTCGGCATCGAAGAGCTCGCCCCCCGCCGCGCGCCCCATCTCGATGCGATTGTGCGCGGGGTCAGGCTACGGACGTGACGTGACGGCTTCGGCCCAGAGCGTCGCCTCGCCGTTCTCGCGCTGGGTGAGCTTCCAGTCGCGCACCATCCGTACGTCGTCGGCGTATCGCTCCACCTTGCGCTCGACGACCTGGGCCACGAGCGTGGCCATCACCGTGCACTGCGGCTCGGGCAGCGCGCGGAACCGCGCGAGCGCTTCTCGAAAGGGCTCGGGATCGCCAAGGCGCTGGCACACGAGCGCATTCCAGATGAGGACGCCGAGGCGGATGGCGTCCTCGCGCGCCACGGCCGAGGCGTGATCTGGTAGCGCCGTGATGAAGGGCTCGGCGGTGTCGAGAATCGCAGCGGAGATCTTGCCCACTGCGCGATCCTGCCACGCCGCTCCGTCAGGCCCGTGCAGCCGTGTCGTGCGGCAAAGAGCTGCGCTGCCCGCGGAGCGCCGCGAGGGTGGCGGCGCACGGTGGCGGTCGACGTCCGCTCAATCAAGTCACGATGGGTGAAGATTCGTCGTCCGGCTTTCGATGGCCCGCGGGGCCGACGCCGCGCCATCCGGCCGCCCCAGGGCCTCGAAATCCCCGGACAAAGCCCGGAATCACCGCTCGCCGGCCCGTTTCCCCCGTCCTCGGGCCGCCGGCGCGGCGGCCCCGCCCATCCCCCGCCGCTCGACTCCAGAATCACGTCCGCGTGGCTCACGGACCCCTCGACACGTCGCGTCGAACTGTGCTCCATTGCCGCACGTAGGACGCGCTGGACCGAGCCGAGGCTCGCCAAGCCCGACTTGATCCTCCTCGCAACCGCGCCTGCTCCGGCAGGCCGGGCGGCCAGCAGCGAACGACACCCGAGACCCCGACGCCCGCGCCGCCGCGACGGGTGGGCGTCCACCGTTCGCTTCGAGGAGCCGCACATGCCCGTCCCGTTCAAGAGAGTGATGGCCGCCAACCGTGGCGAGATCGCCATCCGCATCTTCCGCGCCTGCACCGAGCTCGGGATCCAGACGATCGCGATCTACTCGGAGGAGGACCGCCTCTCGCTGCACCGCTACAAGGCGGACGAGGCGTACCTCGTCGGCAAGGGCAAGAAGCCCATCGACGCGTACCTCGGCATCGAGGAGATCGTCGCGCTCGCGAAGCGGCTCGAGGTGGACGCGATCCACCCCGGCTACGGCTTCCTCTCCGAGAACGCGGAGTTCGCCGAGGCGTGCGAGCGGGCCGGCATCGTCTTCGTGGGGCCGACGCCGGAGATGCAGCGCCGGCTGGGCGACAAGGTGGCGGGCCGCAAGGCGGCGCAGGCGGCGGGCGTACCGGTCGTGCCCGGCACCGCCGAGCCGATCGCGCACGACGAGGAGGCGCTCGTCTTCGCGCGCGAGCACGGCTACCCCATCATCATCAAGGCGAGCGCGGGCGGCGGCGGGCGCGGCATGCGCGTCGCCCGCAACCAGCGCGAGCTCGTCGAGGGGCTCGTGTCGGCGCGCAGCGAGGCGGGCGCGGCGTTCGGCAACCCGGCCGTCTTCCTCGAGCGGTACATCGAGCGGCCGAAGCACATCGAGGTGCAGATCCTCGGCGACCACCACGGGAACCTCGTCCACCTGTTCGAGCGTGACTGCTCGATCCAGCGCCGGCACCAGAAGGTCGTCGAGTTCGCGCCCTCGCTCGCGCTCTCCGAGGCGCAGCGCGCGGCGATCTGCGAGGACGCGCTCAAGATCGCGCGCAGCGTGGCGTACCGGAACGCCGGCACGGTGGAGTTCCTCGTGGACCGCGAGGGGCGGCACTACTTCATCGAGGTGAACCCGCGCATCCAGGTGGAGCACACGGTCACGGAGAGCATCACCGGCCGCAACCTCGTGCAGGCGCAGCTCCTCGTGGCCCAGGGGAAGAAGCTCTCCGATCCGGAGATCGGCATCGCGCGGCAGGAGGACGTGCAGCGCCGAGGCTTCGCCATCCAGTGCCGCATCACCACCGAGGACCCGCAGAACGGCTTCGCGCCCGACTACGGGGTGCTGAAGGCGTACCGCTCGCCGGGCGGGTTCGGCGTGCGGCTCGACGCGGGCAGCGCCTTCACCGGCGCGGTTATCACGCCGCACTACGACTCGCTGCTCGTGAAGATCACCACCTGGGGGCTGACGCTCGGCGCGGCGGCGCGGGTGATGGACCGCTCGCTCCAGGAGTTCCGCGTCCGCGGGGTGAAGACCAACATCGCCTTCCTCGAGAACGTCGCGCGCCACCCCGTGTTCCTGGCGGGCGACTGCGACACATCGTTCATCGAGGGGCACCCGGAGCTCATGCAGGCCAAGGTCAAGAAGGACCGCGGCACGAAGCTCCTGCGCTACCTCGGCGAGGTGATCGTGAACGGCTCGCCCGGCGTGGCGAAGCCGCTCCGCTCGGCGGAGCTCCGCGAGCCGCGCCTGCCGAAGGTGGAGATGTCGGGCCGCCCGCCGAAGGGATCGCGCGACCTCCTCCTCGAGCGCGGGCCGGAGGGGCTCGCGCGCTGGGCGCTCGAGGAGCGGCGGCTGCTCTTCACCGACACCACCATGCGCGACGCGCACCAGTCGCTGCTCGCGACGCGCGTGCGCACCGACGACCTGGTCCGCATCGCCCCCGCCACCGCCCGCCTCGCCGCAGGGCTCTTCTCGCTCGAGCTGTGGGGAGGCGCGACGTTCGACGTGTCGATGCGCTTCCTCAAGGAGGACCCCTGGGAGCGGCTCCACAAGCTCCGCGCCGCGATCCCGAACGTCCTCTTCCAGATGCTGCTCCGCGGCTCGAACGCGGTCGGGTACACGAACTACCCTGACAACGTGGTCGAGCGGTTCGTGGAGGAGGCCGCGAGGAGCGGGGTGGACGTCTTCCGCGTCTTCGACTCGCTCAACTGGACGAAGGGCATGACGGTCGCCTGCGAGGCGGTGCGGCGGCAGAAGAACGCCGTGCTGGAGGCGGCGCTCTGCTACACGGGCGACATCAGCGATCCGCGGCGCGACAAGTACCCGCTCGACTACTACGTGAAGCTCGCGAAGGAGCTCGAGCGCATGGGCGCACACTTCCTCGCGGTGAAGGACATGGCGGGGCTCCTGAAGCCCTTCGCCGCGGCGAAGCTGGTGAAGGCGCTCAAGGAGGCGGTGGGCATCCCCGTCCACCTGCACACCCACGACACCTCCGGCGTGGCGTCCGCGACGCTGCTCGAGGCGGCGCGGGCGGGCGTGGACGTGGTGGACGCGGCGCTCGCGCCCCTCTCCGGCCTCACCGCCCAGCCCAACCTGAACTCGCTCGCGGCCGTCCTGCGCGGCGAGGAGCGGGACCCGGCGCTCGACGAGGGCGGCCTGCAGGAGCTCGCCGCTTACTGGGAGACGGTGCGCGAGTGGTACGCGCCCTTCGAGTCCGGGCTGCGGAGCGGGACCGCCGAGGTCTATCGCCACGAGATCCCCGGCGGCCAGTACTCCAACTACAAGCCGCAGGTGGCCGGGCTCGGCCTCCTCGACCGGTGGGAGGAGTGCAAGGACATGTACCGGAAGGTGAACCTGCTCTTCGGGGACATCGTCAAGGTGACGCCGTCGTCCAAGGTCGTGGGCGACATGGCCATGTTCCTCGTGAAGAACGGCCTCGAGCCCGAGGACCTCTTCACGGAGAAGGGCAGGGATCTCGCCTTCCCGGAGTCGGTGGTCGGCCTCGCGAGGGGCATGCTCGGCCAGCCTCACGGCGGCTTCCCGGAGGAGCTCCGCCGGGTGATCCTGAAGGACCAGGAGCCCATCACGCGCCGCCCGGGCGAGCTGCTCGAGCCCGCCGACCTGGAGCGCGAGCGGGCGCGCGCGGCGGAGCGCGCCGGCGTACCGGTGGACGACAAGGCGCTCGTGTCGTGGCTGCTCTACCCGAACGTGTGGCCGGACCTCGTGCGTCACCGCGAGGAGTTCTCGGACACCTCGGTCGTCCCGACGCCGGTGTTCCTCTACGGGCTCGAGCCGGGGCAGGAGACCTCGATCGAGATCGAGCCCGGCAAGACGCTCATCGTGCGCCTCGTGACCGTCGGCAAGCTCGAGAAGGACGGCACGCGCGATCTCTTCTTCGAGCTGAACGGCGAGGCGCGCACCATCACCGTGCGCGACCAGTCCGCGGCGCAGGGGGCCCAGGCCCGGCCGAAGGCCGAGCGCGGGAACCCCGCCCACGTCGGCGCCCCCATGCCCGGCAAGGTCGTGAAGGTGAACGTGAAGGCCGGCGAGCAGGTGAAGGCCGGCGCGGTGCTGCTCGTCACCGAGGCGATGAAGATGGAGACGAACGTGAAGGCGAAGGCGGACTGCACCGTCGCCGAGGTCCGCTTCAAGGAGGGCGACAAGGTGGAGAAGGAGGACCTCCTCCTCGTGCTCGCGTGACCGGCCGGGCCGGCCGGGAAGGCGGCCGCGCTGCGCGCCGCGGCGCATGCCCGAAAGGCGCGCGGCCGCGACGTTGACGGATCGTCGCGATGGGCGCACTCGTCGGGCATGCCGCTCGAGTGGAGCCCGTCGCTCGCGGTCGGGGTCGCGGAGATCGACGCCGACCACGTCGAGCTGTTCCACCGGGCCGAGCGGCTCGTGCGCGCGCTGCGCACGGGCGATCGGGCGGGGGTCGAGGCGCTGTTCACGTACCTCGCCGGCTACGCGGAGCGGCACTTCCTCGCGGAGGAGCGGCTCATGGTCGCCGCCGGCTACCCGCGCCTCGAGGAGCACCGCGCCGCGCACGCCCGCTTCCGGGGTGAGCTCGAGGGCCACCTCCGAGCCCACGCGCGCGACGGCGGCAGCGCCGCCGCCGGCCTCGCGCTCCACAACTGGCTCTCCGACTGGCTGCGCGAGCACCTCGCCGGGCTCGATCGGGACCTGGCGCTGCATCTCGGGCGCTAGGCCTCCCCGGCGAGGCCCGATCGCGACGCCCCTCGGAGGGAGCGCGCACCCGGCGGACTCCGGGCGGCATTGCCCGCTCGACCCGCCCGCCGACCCCGCCCAGCAGAAGCTCCTGCGGCCAGATGTCGCTCCCTCTATGAAGCAGATGGAGGAGCGCACGATGGCGTCCCCGGACAGCTCCGTCGCGCCACTGCCGGCCGCCCGGCCGGACGGTGGCGCGCGGGTGAACGACTTCTCGATCCAGGTCGCGACCGCGAACGGCTCGGGCTCGCAGAGCTCGAACACCGTGCTCCTGCGGGCGATCTTCCAGATGGGCGTGCCGGTCTCCGGCAAGAACCTGTTCCCGTCGAACATCGCGGGCCTGCCGACCTGGTACACGATCCGCGCCTCGCGGGACGGCTGGATCGCGCGGAAGAAGGAGGTGGACCTCCTCGTCGCGATGAACCCCGAGACGGCGCGCGACGACGTGCTCGGGCTCTCCGCCGGCGCGGCGGTGGTCTACGACGCGCCGCTCGCGCTCGCGGAGCTCCGGCCCGACCTCGTGTACTACCCGGTGGCGTTCGACGCGCTCGTCGAGCCGCTCACGAAGGAGCCGAAGCTCCGGCGGCTCCTCCGCAACATGGCGTACGTGGGCGTCCTCGCGCGGCTGCTCGACCTCGACCTCGGCGAGGTGGAGCACGCCATCGAGAAGCAGTTTCCGGGCAAGCCCAGGGCCCGCGACCTGAACGTCGCGGCGGCGCGGGCCGGCTTCGACCACGCGGCGACGCTCGAGAAGCGCGATCCGCTGGTCGTGCGCCGGATGGACCGGACGGCGGGGAAGATCCTGGTGGACGGCAACGCCGCGGCGGCGATGGGCGCCCTCTTCGCGGGCGTCACGGTCGTCGCCTGGTACCCCATCACGCCCTCGTCCTCGCTCGTCGAGACGCTCATCGGCCACCTCCGCAGGTACCGCATCGGCCCGGACGGCAAGGCGACCTTCGCGGTGGTGCAGGCCGAGGACGAGCTCGCGGCGGTGGGGATGGCCATCGGGGCGGGCTGGGCCGGCGCGCGGGCGATGACCGCCACGGCCGGACCGGGCGTCTCCCTCATGAGCGAGTTCGCCGGGCTCGCGTACTACGCGGAGATCCCCGCGGTGATCTTCGACGTCCAGCGGGTCGGCCCGTCGACGGGGCTCCCCACGCGCACCGCCCAGGGCGACGTGCTCTCGACGGCGTTCCTCTCCCACGGCGACACGCGCCACGTGCTGCTCTTCCCGGGGTCGGTCGAGGAGTGCTTCACGATGGGGGTGGACGCGTTCGATCTCGCCGAGCGCCTCCAGACGCCGGTGTTCGTGATGACCGACCTCGATCTCGGCATGAACGTGTGGATGTCCGACCCCTTCCCGTACCCGGCGCGCCCGCTCGATCGCGGGAAGGTGCTCGGGAAGGACGACCTCGACCGGCTGGGCGGATTCGCGCGGTACGCCGACGTGGACGGCGACGGGATCGGCTGGCGCACGCTGCCGGGCACGCCGCACCCGAAGGCCGCCTACTTCACGCGCGGCACGGGCCACGACGAGCAGGCCGCCTACAGCGAGGACCCGCGCACGTTCGAGCGGAACCTCGCCCGGCTCGAGAAGAAGCTCGACGGCGCGCGCGACCTCCTGCCCGCGCCGGTGCGGGAGGGCTCCGGCGAGGCGAAGCTCGGCCTCCTCGCCTACGGCTCCTCCGATCCGGCGCTCCGCGAGGCGCGCGATCAGCTCCGCCGCGAGGCGGGGCTCGACTCCGACTACCTGCGCGTGCGCGCCTACCCGTTCTCGCGCGAGGTGCGCGAGTTCGTGGAGGCGCACGAGCGGGTGTACGTGGTGGAGCAGAACCGCGACGGGCAGCTCGCGGCGCTGCTGAAGCTCGATCTGCCGGCCGCGCTCGTCCCGCGGCTCCGCCCCGTCCCGCACCTCGACGGGCTGCCGCTCGACGCCCGCACGGTGTCCGACGCGATCCGCGCCGAGGAGGCGCGCTGACATGGCCACCCCCGCGACCCCCGCCGCCCCGCGCACCAACCGGCTCGGCCTCAGCGTCGTCGAGTACAAGGGCGCGAAGAGCACGCTCTGCGCCGGCTGCGGCCACAACGCGATCTCCGAGCGCATCCTGGAGGCGATGTACGAGATGGGGGTGCCCCCCGAGCGCGTCGCCAAGCTCTCCGGGATCGGCTGCTCGTCGAAGAGCCCCGCCTACTTCATGAGCCGCTCGCACGCGTTCAACGCGCTGCACGGGCGCATGCCGTCCGTCGCGACCGGCGCGGTCCTCGCGAACCGCGAGCTCCTCGCGCTCGGCGTCTCCGGCGACGGGGACACCGCCTCCATCGGGATCGGCCAGTTCGTGCACCTCATGCGCCGGAACCTCCCGATCCTCTACGTCGTCGAGAACAACGGCGTGTACGGGCTCACGAAGGGGCAGTTCTCGGCGACGGCCGATCTCGGGGCGAAGCTCAAGACCGGCGTGCAGAACGACCTGCCCGCCATCGACCTCTGCACGCTCGCGATCCAGCTCGGCGCCACGTTCGTCGGCCGCTCCTTCTCGGGCGACAAGCGCCAGCTCTCGGCCATGCTGCGGGCGGCGCTCGCGCACCGGGGGACGGCGATGCTCGACGTGGTCTCGCCCTGCGTCACGTTCAACGACCACGAGGGCTCGACCAAGTCCTACGCGTACATGAAGGAGCACGACGTCCCGCTGCACGAGCTCCAGTTCGTGCCGGCGTTCGAGGACCTCGCGGTCGAGTACGACCCGGGGACCACCGTGGACGTGACGATGCACGACGGCTCGCACCTGCGGCTGCGCAAGCTGGAGGAGGGGTACGATCCGCGCGACCGCGGCCGGGCGATGTCGCGCCTCGTCGAGGCGCAGGCGGGCGGCGACGTGCTCACCGGCGTGCTCTTCGTGGACGCGAAGGCGCCGAGCCTCGTCGATCTCCTGAACCTCGTGGACGCGCCGCTCGCGACGCTGCCCGCGGAGGCGGTGCGGCCGCCGCGGGAGGTGCTCGACGCCCTCATGGACGCGCTCCGCTGAGCCACCGGCGGCCGCGGCGCGGACGTCGAGGGTCAGCCGCGCTTCGCCGCCGGCCCGCCGCGCTCCACCGGCAATCCACGGCCGAGCCAGTCCGGCAGGCCGCCCTGGTAGACGTGGAGGTTCTTGTAGCCCATCTCGGCCGCCGCACGGGCGGCCTCCTGGCTCAGCGTTCAGCCGCCGCCGCGGCAGTAGAAGACGATGGGCGCCGCGCGGTCCTTCGGGAGGGAGCCCTGGTACGCCTTCGTCCACGCCGCCGGGATGCTTATGGCGCCCGGCAGGTGGGCCTCGGCGTACTCCTCGGGGCTGCGGCTGTCCACGAGGACGGCCTTCCGCGCGCCGGAGACGAGCGCCCGGACCTCGTCGGCGCCGACGGTCCTGACCTGGGCGCCGGCCGCGCCCGGCAGGACGAGCGCGGCGAGGACGGCTGCCACGGCGATGAGGCTCGAGCGCACGGCGTTCCTCCGGCTGCGGGGGCGGCGAGAGGCCGCCGCCCGATGAGAGCCGCGGGAGGGATGGAGGGTTCGGCCGGGGCCGGCCGTCGGGCCCTCAGCCGCGGGCGAGCAGCGCGGGCCACCAGCGGAACGTGCACGCGTCCTTGCCGGACTGCTGCACCACCGTCCCGTCCCAGCCCTGGTCGAGGGCGCCGGTCGTGCAGCCCTGGGCGCCCTCACGGATCGTGATGCGACCGCAGAGCCGGCCCGAGGGCGCGACGAGCTCGATCCGCTGCACGCAGTCGGGCGCGGCCACGCCGGCGGGCTCCAGGGCGGCGTAGCCCGCGTTGCCGCGCGTGAGGCGGTACCCCCAGCGCGCGCGCTCCGCGAGCCAGGCCGGCAGGGGCTCCGAGCGCGCGGCGAGCGGCGCGTAGCGGCGCAGCCAGCTCCCGTCCGAGCGGACCGCGAGCCCGCCGTCGAGGAGCGGCGCGACGTCCACGTCGTGGCTGAGCCCCTCGCCGACGACGGCGGCGGAGGCCTCGGGCTCGCCGGCGTCGGCCACCGCCGCGCCCGAGGGCTCGACCCAGTGCGCGCGGAGGTAGGCGGAGTCCTGGAAGAGCATGAGCGCGGCGCCGGTGATGGAGACGCCGGCGGCCATGAAGTACGGCTCCGCCGCGTCGGGGTCGGACGACACCGGCACCGCCTCGGGCCAGCGGGGCGCCCCGCTCGCGTCGAAGCGGAACGCGTCGAGCGCGTTCCAGTGGTTGCCGGCCACCGTGACCGAGCGGAACAGCACCACGCTCCCGCCCTGGGGATCCTGCGCCAGCCTCGAGCGGAAGCCGGTGCGCAGCGCCGGGTCCGGCGAGATCGGGGAGGCGCGGCGCACCCGCCCGTCGGGCGCGATCGAGACGTGCTCGACCGTGCCGGCCGCTCCGGCGAGCCCCTGCCAGCCGTCCGGCGCGGCGACGAGCGCCTCGGCCGCGAAGGTGCCCAGCGGGCTACCGTCGCGGGAGCGCGCCTGCCAGGTGAGCGCACCCGCCGCGTCGCGCACGCCGAGCGCGACCGCGCCGGTCCCGTCGGCGCTGCCGGCGACGCAGGTACCGCCCGCGGGGGCGGTCAGCCGGACGGTCACCGGCTCGGGCGCAGCGGTGGGGACGAGCGCGTCGCACTCGGCGGCGGCGTCGAGCCGCTCGAGGTCCAGGGAGGCCGCTCCGGGCGCGCCCGACGCGGCGATGGGGCTGGAGGACGGCGGCGGTGGCACATCGGGACCCGCCGCGCCGGCGGTGGCGCCCGAGGAGGGCGGACCGCCCGCGCCGCCGCACGCCAGGAGCGCCCCGAGGGCCGACGCGGCGAGGAGGAGGACGGACGGCCGAGGTGCGAGGAGGTGGTTGGCGGGGCGCATGGCGGGGACAGTGTCGGCACGCCGATGGGGCTCCGCCTGCCTGCTCCCCTGATTTTCTCGGCCTCGCCCGCGCCGGGCGGGCCCTGGCGTGCCGCGCCGCCCAAGGTTAGGAGCCGGGCATGCCCAGGGCCATCCGCTTCCACGAGACCGGCGGGCCGGAGGTGCTCCGGCTCGAGGACGTCCAGGTCGGCGCGCCCGGCGCGGGCGAGGCGCGCGTCCGCCACACCGCGATCGGCGTGAACTTCGTCGACATCTACCACCGCTCCGGGCTCTACCCGCTGCCGCTCCCGTCCGGCGTCGGGGTCGAGGGCGCCGGCGTGGTGGAGGCGGTCGGCGCCGGCGTCACGCACGTGCACGCCGGCGATCGCGTGGCCTACACCGGGCCGCCGGGCTCGTACTCGGAGGTGCGGCTCGTCCCGGCGGACCGGCTCGTGAAGCTGCCCGACGACATCGCCGATCGCACGGCCGCGGCGGTCCTGACGAAGGGGCTCACGGTGCACGCGCTGGTGCGGCGCACGCACGCGGTCCGTGCGGGAGAGACGGTGCTCCTGCAGGCCGCCGCCGGCGGCGTCGGGCTCATCGCGGTGCAGTGGCTGAAGGCGCTCGGCGCGACCGTCATCGGGACCGTCGGCTCGGACGAGAAGGCGGAGATCGCGCGCGCCCACGGCTGCGACCACGTGATCGTCTACACGCGCGAGGACTTCCCGAGGCGCGTGCGCGAGATCACCGGCGGCGCGGGCGTCCCGGTCGTCTACGACTCCGTCGGCAAGGCCACCTTCGACGGATCGCTCGACTGCCTCTCGCCCCTCGGGCTGATGGTCCTCTTCGGGAACGCCTCCGGGTCGGTCCCGCCGTTCGACCCCGCCGTGCTCGGGCGGAAGGGCTCGCTCTTCCTCACGCGGCCGTCGGTCTTCACGTACATCGCCCGGCGGGAGGACCTCGAGCGCGGGGCCGCCGCGCTCTTCGAGATGCTGCGGACCGGGAAGGTGAGGGTGCAGATCGGCCGGACCCTGCCGCTCGCGGAGGCCGCCGACGCGCAGCGGGCGCTCGCGGCGCGCGAGACCACCGGGTCGGTGGTGCTCCTGCCCTGACGCGCAGGGTCTAGCGGCCGCTCGCCCGCCGAAATACGATGCCGACCTTTGCGCGAACCGCGCGCGGGAGGCATCTCTTTGTACGCACCTTCCTACCTGAGCGGCCCGTCCTCGGCGCCGCTCCTCGGCGAGACCATCGGGGAGAACCTGCGCCGCACCGTGACCCGGTTCCCGGAGCGCGAGGCGCTCGTCTCGGTCCAGCAGGGGTACCGCGCGACGTACCGCGAGCTCTGGGAGCAGACCTCCGAGATCGCGCGGGCGCTGCTCGTCCGCGGCGTGCGCAAGGGCGACCGCGTCGGGCTCTGGTCGCCGAACCGGTTCGAGTGGGTGGTGCTCCAGTACGCCTGCGCCCGCGTGGGCGCGATCCTCGTGAACGTGAACCCCGCCTACCGCGTGCACGAGCTCGAGTACGCGCTCCGGCACGCGGGCGTCTCGACGCTCCTGCTCGCGCGCGCGTTCCGCCAGGCCGACTACGTCACGATGGTGCGGGAGGTCCGGCTCCGCTGCCCGGAGCTGCGGCAGACGATCGTCATCGACGAGGAGTGGACCGACCTCCGGCAGGACGCGCGCCGCCTCTCCGAGGAGGAGCTCTCGCGCGTCGAGCGCGACCTGCAGTTCGACGAGCCGATCAACATCCAGTACACGAGCGGCACGACCGGCTTCCCGAAGGGCGCGACGCTCTCGCACCACAACATCCTCAACAACGGCTACTTCGTCGCGCAGTACCTCCGCTACACCGAGGAGGACCGCGTCTGCATCCCGGTGCCCTTCTACCACTGCTTCGGCATGGTGATGGGGAACCTCGCCTGCACCACGCACGGCGCGGCGATGGTGATCCCGGCGGAGAGCTTCGAGCCACAGTCGGTGATGCGGACCGTGCAGGAGGAGCGCTGCACCTCGCTCTACGGCGTCCCGACGATGTTCATCGCCGAGCTCGACCACCCGGAGTTCTCCGCGTTCGACTTCTCGTCGCTCCGCACCGGCATCATGGCGGGCTCGCCCTGCCCGATCGAGGTGATGAAGCGGGTCCAGCGGGACATGCACATGCCGGAGGTCACGATCTGCTACGGCATGACCGAGACCTCGCCGGTGTCCACGCAGTCGCGCCCGGACGATCCGCTCGAGAAGCGGGTCACCACCGTCGGCCAGGTCCACCCGCACGTCGAGATCAAGGTCGTCGATCCGACCACCGGGCGCGTCGTGCCGCGGGGCACGCCGGGCGAGCTGTGCACGCGCGGCTACTCGGTGATGATCGGCTACTGGAACGACGCGCCCGCGTCGCGCGACGCGATCGACACCGGGCGCTGGATGCACACGGGCGATCTCGCCACGGTGGACGCCGACGGCTACGTGAAGATCGTCGGCCGCATCAAGGACATGGTCCTGCGCGGCGGGGAGAACGTCTTCCCGCGCGAGGTGGAGGAGTTCCTCTACACGCTCCCCGGCGTCTCCGACGTGCAGGTGATCGGGGTGCCGGACGCGAAGTACGGCGAGGAGCTCATGGCGTGGGTGAAGCTGCGCCCCGGCGTGACGCTCACGGGCGACGATCTCCGGCGGCTCTGCCGCGGCAAGATCGCGACCTACAAGATCCCCCGCTACTACAAGTTCGTGGACGCGTTCCCGATGACGGTCACCGGCAAGGTCCAGAAGTTCCGCATGCGCGAGCAGGCGATCCAGGAGCTCGGGCTCGAGAAGGCCGCCCGGATCGAAACCGCCTGAACGACAGTTCGTGCTTCGCGATCACCTTCGGTGACGCGAATCGCGCTGTCGTTCAGGGATGTTCGAACGGGGGCTGCGCCCCCGCCCCGCCGACGGCTGACCGCCGTCGTCGGGGACCCCACCCCGGCTCGCCGGGTCCCGTGCGCCGCCGCGAGCGGCTTCGCCGCTTCCGCGGCGTCGCCCCGGCGGGCTCGCTTCGCTCGCCTGTTCGCGAAGCATGATTGGCCGGTTAGTGCCTTCCGACCCTCGAGCCCCGCGGCGGAGGGAGCCCGCGGGGCGCTTGAATAGGCGCGCCGCGCCTGCCGTCGCGATCGCGGCGAGCCGAGTCGAAGGTGCACGCTCGGAGAAGGGGCTCGCTCCCTCGCGCGCCGCGCGGGCGGATGGAACGCCGAGGGGTGGACGGGCGCCGCTGCGTCCGCCTCCGCCCCCTGGCGTGCATCGACCCGCTCGCAGACGCCAGGTTTCCCGGACGGCGGGAGAGTGCGCACCTTCTCGCTTGCGGGCGCGACGCCCGCCACAGGGAGGGGAGTTGACCATGAGAAAGATCGCAATCGTGGGCGCGCTGGCCGCGCTCGCCTGGGCGCAGGGCGTCCGGGCGGAGGATCCGGCGAAGGCGGAGGCCGAGGCGCAGGAGAAGGTCCAGAAGGCGGAGGCCAAGGCGCACGAGAAGACCGCAGAGGCCCAGGCGGACGCGCAGAAGAAGACCGCCGAGGCGCAGAAGGACGTCCGCAAGGAGAAGGCGGAGGCCCAGGAGAAGGTGCAGGACGCGCGCAGGGACGAGATGCGTCAGGGCACCGCGGCGGGCACGGGCACCGGCTCGATGGCGGCGCGCGACGAGCGGAAGCACCCGATGTTCGAGGGCAAGGACAACTACGAGGTGAAGGGCAAGATCGAGGCCGTCACTGCGAGCTCGATCACCGTCCGTCGCGACGAGCTGCCGGCGGCCAAGCTGAGCGTCGATCACAACACGAAGATCGAGCTCGACGGCCAGCACGTCGCCGCGTCCCAGCTCAGGCAGGGGCAGGACGTGAAGGCGTCGTTCAACCTCAAGGACGACAAGCCGCTGGCCGTGGAGATCAAGGCCGAGAAGATGAAGTAGCGCCGCAGAAGGCGTTTGCTCGAAGGGCTCCCCGGACGTCTCCGGGGAGCCCCTTGCATTTGCGAGGCGCCTGGCGCGAGCGCCGGCTCCGCGGCCTCCTCCTCGACCCGCTCCTCGCAGGTGTCCGCGGGGGCCGTGCGCCGGAGGACGCCTTCTCTGCGCCATGAGGGAGGCCCCGCTCCTCGCCCTGCGCAGCGCCTGGCCCGGCGGTAGCTTCGTTCTCGACCCATGAGCGTCGCCCTGGTCCTCCTCGCATCCGCAGCGCTGTGCGCCGGCGCGCCCGAGCTGCCCCCGCCGGATCCCTCGGCCGCGGCGGCGCCCGCTGAGGGCGCGCAGGCGGGGGACGCACCGCGCAGCGCACCGGCGGCGCCGGCGTCGCAGGCCACGGACCCCGCGTCGCAGGAGTCACCCCCTCGAGCAGCTCCGCCGCCGCCTCCTCCGGCGCCGCCGACCGAGCCCGGAGAGCGGTCCGCCGAGACCTCCGCCCATCAGTCCGGGCACGTCGCAGCCGCCGAGGCGACGCACCGCGGGAGCCGCTGGTTCGCGCTGCCGGTCCTGTTCTGGCTCCCCGAGACCCGGCTCGGCTTCGGCGTGAGCGGCGGCCTCCACCTCCACCTCGACGGCGCTCCGCGGACGAGCAGCCTCTTCGCCGGCGCCGTCTACACGCTGCAGCGGCAGGGCTCGCTGGACGTCGCGGGGGACGTCTACCTCCCGGGCGGTGCGCTCCTGTCCGGGCGCGCGCGCGTCGTCCACTTCCCCGACGTGTTCTACGGGATAGGCCCGCACACCACGACCGCGCAGCGTGAGGACTTCACCCGCCGCGCGGCCGAGCTGGTGATCGCCGCCGAGTTCCCGATCGTCGCGCACCTGAGCGCCGGGCCGCGCCTGGACCTCCGTGCGGAGGAGATCCGCGACCGGCGGCCGGGAAGCGCGCTCGCGGAAGGCGACGTCACCGGGTGGAACGGCTACTCCGCGGCAGCGCTCGGCGCGAGCGCGCGGTGGGACTCGCGGGACAGCGCCTTCTGGCCCACCACGGGGACCCTGGCGCAGACCTGGTACGTCTACGCGCCGGAGGGGTTCGGCCGGAGCCACGGCTTCGGGCGCGGGGTCCTGGAGGTGAGCCGGTTCCTGGGGCTCGGCCGCGGGCGCGTGCTCGGGCTCGACGGCTACGCCGAGGGCGCCCACGGCGACCCACCGTTCACGCTCTTGCCGAAGCTCGGAAGCACCCACTTCCTGCGCGGCGTCCGGGAGGGCCGTTACCGCGACCGGCTCGACTGGGCGGCGCAGGCGGAGCTGCGGGTGCCGGTCTGGCGGCGGCTCAGCGCCACCACCTTCGCGGCGGCGGGCGCCGTCGCCCCGGGGCTCCGGGACCTCTCGCTGCGGACCGTGCAGGTCACCGGCGGCGCCGGCCTGCGCTTCCGGCTCACGGAGGAGGGCGCCAACATCCGGCTCGACCTGGCCGCGAGCCGGACGGGCGTCGAGGTGTACGTGCTCGTGCTGGAAGCGTTCTAAACGACAGTTCGTGCTTCGCGATCACCTTCGGTGACGCGAATCACGCTGTCGTTTAGCCATGTTCGAACGGGGGCTGCGCCCCCGCCCCGCCGAGCGAAGCTCGTCGGGGCCCCACCCCTGCTCGCCGGGTCCCGTGCGCCGCCGCGAGCGGCTTCGCCCCGGCGGGCTCGCTTCGCTCGCCTGTTCGCGAATCATGATCAACCTCTTAGGCGCGCCCGGGCCTCGAGCGGGCTCCCCGGGTCATCCCGGGGAGCCCGCTTTCGTGCGAGTGCCTCGTCCTACGCGGCCTTGTCCCCGGTCTCCTCCTCCTCGTGAGGCGCGGCCGGGAGGGCGCGGACGAGCCGCCCGCGCAGGCCGTCGAGGAGCGCGTACACCACCGGGACCACGACGAGCGTGAGGACCGTCGAGGCGGCGAGGCCGCCGATGATCGCCCAGGCCATGCCGGTGCGCATCTCGGCGCCGTCGCCGCGCGCGAACGCGACGGGGATCATGCCGGCGATCATCGCGATCGACGTCATGAGGATGGGGCGGAGCCGCAGCGGGCCCGCCTCGAGGAGCGCCTCGAGCGTGGTCCGGCCCTCGGCGCGGAGCTGGTTCGTGAACTCCACGATGAGGATGCCGTTCTTCGTCACGAGGCCGGCGAGCATGATCATGCCGATCATGGCGAGCATCGACATGAACTCGTGGGCGAGGAGCAGCGCCGCGATGGCGCCGATCACCGCGAGCGGCAGGGAGAGCATGATGGTGACCGGGTCGAGGAGGCTCTCGAACTGCGCCGCGAGGATCATGTAGATGAGGATGATCCCGAGCAGGAGCGCCATGAGGAACTCGCGCCCGGTGTTCGCGAGCTCCTTGCCCTGGCCCTCGAAGTCCGTCTGCACCTGCGGCGGGAACTCCTTCGCGATCCCGTTCAGGAACGAGATCGCCTCGCCGAGCGAGTAGCCCTTGAGGTTCGCGAGCATCGTCACCTGGCGCTTCAGGGCCTGGCGCTCGATCTGCGACGGGCCCTCGCCGCCCTGGAGCCGCGCCACGCTGCGCAGCTCGACGAGCTCGTTCTTGGGCGTGCGCAGGGTGAGCGCGCCGATCGCGTCCGGGTCAGCGCGGGTCTCGTCCGGGAGCCGGAGCTTCACGTCGTACTGGTTGCCCTTCTCGCGGTACGTCCCGAAGGCGTCCTGGCCGAGGAACGCGCGCAGCGTCTGGCCGACGGCCGCCGCCGGGAGCCCCACCGCGGCGGCCCGGTCGCGGTCCACCTGCACCGAGAGCAGGGGCCGCCCGGCGCGGTAGGTGGTGTCCACGTCGGTGAGGCCGGGGTTCTTCAGCATCGCGGCCTTGGTCTTCTCCACCGCCGCGAGGATCGCGTCCCAGTCGTCCGAGCGGATGTTGAACTGCACCGGCTGGGGGCGCGAGCCGCCGCCCGCCATCATCTGCTGGTCGGCCACGGAGAGCACCGTGCCCGGAGGCACCGCGAGCGACTGCCGGAGGTGCTGCTTGAACTCCTCCTGGCTGTAGCGGCGCTCGTTCACCCGGAGGAGGTTCACCGTGAGGTCGGCCTTGTTCACCGCCTCGTCCACGCCGCCGCCGACGAGGGAGAAGACGTTCACGACGCCGGGCACGCCGCGGATCTGGCCGGCGATGCGCTCCGCCTCGCGCTGCGTCTCCGCGAGCGGCGTCCCGACGGGGAGCTCCACGCTCACCGTGACGCCGCCCTGGTCCTGCGACGGGATGAACGTGAACTGGAGGAACTTGCCGAGGCCGACCGTCACGAAGAGCACGCCGACCGCCGCCGCGACGGTGACGGCGCGGTGCGCGAGCGCCCACTCGAGCGTGCGGCGGTAGCCGCGCTCGATGGCCGTGAAGAACCGCTCGAGCACGGCGCCCACCCGCGACGTGCCGTGCCCGTGCTTCGCCAGGATGCGCGCCGACATCATCGGCGTGAGCGTCATCGAGACGAAGTACGAGATGGCCACCGCGACCGCGACCGTCACGCCGAACTGGAAGAAGAAGCGGCCGACCATCCCCTTCATGAACGCCACGGGGATGAACACCGCGATGACCGAGAGGGTCACCGCGAGCACGGCGAGCGCGATCTGTCCGGTCCCGTTCAGCGCCGCCTCGCGCGGCCGCTCGCCCTTCTCGAGGTGGCGGACGATGTTCTCGATGACGACGATGGCGTCGTCGATGAGGAGGCCGATCGAGAGGGTCAGCGCGAGCATCGTCACCGTGTTGAAGGTGAAGCCGAGCGCGTGCATGACGGCGAAGGTGCCGATGACCGAGGTCGGCAGCGCCAGCGCGGAGACGATGGTGGCGCGCCAGTCGCGCAGGAACACGAGCACGACGAGCACGGCGAGGATCGCGCCGATGACGAGGTCGTGCTGCACCGCCGAGATGGAGCCGCGGATGAACTTGGAGTTGTCGGTGACGATCTCGAGCTTGGAGCCCGCCGGGAGGCGCTGGGTGAGCGCGGCGAGGTCCCCCTTCACGCGCTCGGCCACCTCGACGGTGTTCGCGCCCGACTGCTTGCGGATGACGAGCGCGACCGCCGAGCGGCCGTCGAGGGTCGCCGCCGAGCGCGCCTCCCCGGGGCCGTCCACCACGTTCGCGACGTCGCGCACGCGGATGGGCCGGTTGCCGGGGCTCGCCACGACGAGATCGCGGATCTCCTCGACCGAGCGGGCCTCGGTCTCGAGCTTGACCACGCGCTCCTGGCCGGGCTCGAGCGTGCGGCCGCCCGGGACGGAGATGCTCTGGGCGCGGATCGCCTGGGACACGTCGGTCGCGGCGAGGCCGTAGGACCGGAGCCGGACCGGGTCGACGACCACGTTGACCTCGCGCTCGCGCCCGCCGACCACGTCGATGGAGCCCACGCCCTGGAGCCGCTGGAGGCCGGGCTTCAGCTCGTCCTCGGCGATGCGGGTGAGCTCCTCGATGGGCACCGGGCCGGAGAGGGCGAGCTGGACGATCGGCATGGCGCCGAGGTCGAGCTTCTGCACGACCGGCGTCTCGATCTCCTTCGGCAGCTTGGAGAGGGTCGCCTGCACCTTGTCGCGCACGTCCTGGGCGGCGACGTCGACGGGCTTCGAGAGCTCGAAGCGCAGGACGACCATCGAGACGCTCTCGAAGTTCTGGGAGCGGAGGGTGTCGAGGCCGGAGATGGTGTTGAGCGCCTCCTCGAGCGGCTTGGAGACGTTCTCCTCGACGGTCTCGGGGTCGGCGCCCGGCAGGATCGTCGTGACGGTGACGATGGGGAAGTCGACCTCGGGCATCTGGTCGACGCCGATGCGCGGGTACGAGAACAGGCCGAACACCACCACCGCGAGCAGGAGCATGCTCGTGAAGATGGGGCGGCGGATGAACGTTCGGATGGGGCTCACGTGCGTGCCTCGGCTCTCTGTCGGATCACTGGAGGACGCGGACGGACGCGCCGTCCTTCAGGGCCGCGCCGCTCTCGGCGACGACGAGCGCGTCGGGACCGACGCCGGACAGGACGCGGACCGTGCCGGGCCCGAGCTTCTCGACCTTGACGGGCTGGCGCTTCAGCTTGTCGGCCTCGACCGTCCAGACGAACTGCGCGCCGGCCTCCTCCGCCACCGCGCCCGCGGGGAGGAAGAGCCCCTCGGCGGCGGCGCTCCCGCCGAGCGCGATCTCGACGATGGCCCCCGCCCGGAGCTCCTTCAGCGGGCCGCCGATGGGGTCGGCGCGCACGTCGACGGTGCGGGTGCCCGCCTCGACGACCGCGCCCACCGAGCGGATCCGCGCCTTGAACGGCTTGCCCGACGGGCTGACCGTGGCGGCGAGCTCGGCGCCGGGCGCGAGGAGGTCCGCGACCGCCTCCGGCACGCCCGCGCGCACCTCGAGCGAGCCGAGGTCCACCATCGCGAGCACCGGGGTCGGCGGCACCATCGCGACGAACTCGCCCGCGCTCTTCGTCCGCGCGGTGACGACGCCGTCGAACGGCGCCCGGAGCACGTGCTTCGAGAGCTGGTCCTGCGCGGCCGCGACGGCGGCGCTCGCCTGCTGGAGCGCGGCGGCCGTCTGCAGCTCCACGGTCTCCGCCCGCTCGACCGCCGCGGGCGAGGCCGCGTCGCCGCGGGCGAGCTCGCGCGCGCGGCGGAGATCGGACTCGGCGCCCTTGTGGGCCGCGGCGGCGGCCGCGCGCGCGGCCTCCGCCTGCTGCACCTGGATGCGCGCCGTCGAGGCGTCGAGCTCGGCGAGCACGTCGCCCTTCTTCACCCGGGACCCGACGTCCACGAGGAAGCGCTGGATGCGGCCGGAGGTCTCGGCGGAGAGCACGGCCTCGTGGCGCGCGCGCAGCTCGCCGGTCGCGCGCGTCACCTGGGCGGAGCCGGCGTGGGGCTTCACGGTCCGGACGCCGATGGCGTCGGGGTGCGCGTCGCTCGGCGCGGCGGCGGGGAGGGCGGCGCCGCCGCCGCGGCCGCAGGCGAGGGTGAGGGCGGCGAGGACGGCGAGACGGGGGAGGGTACGAGTCATCGTCCGAATCTCCATTCGGCAAATTGAAGCGGCGTTTAGCACGCTGCGCCCGGTCGGACAAGGCGCTGCGGTGGGAGCGAGTGTGGGGGCCCTAGCCGCCGGCCGGGCGGCCTGCCCCCCGCAACAAGAGCTCGACGGCGTGCGCGGCTTCCCGTGCCGGGTCCGGCGCCGCGGCCGCGCCCGCGACGATCCAGGGGAGGAAGAGCGCCTGGGTGATGCCGAAGAGGACGCGCGCCGCCTCCTCGGGCGGGAAGCGCAGGTGTTCCCTGGCCCCGGACGCGGCGAGGAACTCGGTCATGCGGCGGAGGAGCGGAAGCGGGCCGTCCTCGTCGTTGCGGCAGCGGTGGCGGGGGCCCAGGTCGAAGATGATGCGGAGCGCCTGGCGGCGCGCGAAGGCGAGCTCGAACTGGCGCTGGACGAGGAGCTCGAGCCGCTGCTCGAAGGTGAGTCCCGCGGGCAGGTGGGCGTCGAAGGTCGCGAGGAACGCGCCCCTGAACTCGTCCACGAGCGCCTCGTAGATCTCGTCCTTGCTCTTGAAGTACGTGTAGAGCGACGCCGCCGTGAAGCCGACCTCGCGGGCGATCGCCTGCATGGTCGCCTCGTGGAACCCCGCCTGCGCGAACACCCGCGCCGCGGCGTCGATGATGTCGCGGCGGGTGTGCTCGATCTCTCGTGCCCGACGGGCTGATTTGATATTCGGTGCCACCGAATGCGTATTTGGCGCATGCGGGGCCCGGTGTCAAGGGGAACACGGGCATAAGAACGCCAGGACCAGGAGGAGGGAACGCATGGCGCTCGAGAGGCGGAGGCTGGGACGGCAAGGGCTGGAGGTGTCGGCGCTCGGGCTGGGCTGCATGGGGATGAGCCAGTCGTACGGCGCGGCGGACGAGGCGGAGTCCATCGCCACGATCCACCGCGCGCTCGAGCTCGGCGTCACCTTCTTCGACACCGCCGAGGTCTACGGGCCGTTCCGGAACGAGGAGCTGCTCGGGCGTGCGCTCGCGGGGAGGCGGGACGGCGCCGTGATCGCCACGAAGTTCGGGTTCCGGATCGAGGACGGGCAGAGCGTCGGCCTCGACAGCCGGCCGGAGCACGTCCGGGAGGTGGTGGAGGCCTCGCTGCGCAGGCTGCGCACCGACCGGATCGATCTCCTCTACCAGCACCGGGTCGATCCGGCGGTGCCGATCGAGGACGTCGTCGGGGCGATGGCGGAGCAGGTGCGGCAAGGCAAGGTGCGCTACCTCGGGCTCTCCGAGGCGGGCGCGCGGACCCTTCGCCGGGCCCACGCGGTCCACCCCATCTCGGCGCTGCAGAGCGAGTACTCGCTCTGGGAGCGCAACCTCGAGCCGGAGATCATCCCGCTCCTGCGCGAGCTGGGCATCGGCCTCGTCCCCTTCTCCCCGCTCGGCCGGGGGTTCCTCACCGGCGCGGTGCGGCGCGCGGAGGAGTACCCGGAGACCGACTTCAGGCGCCGCGACCCGCGCTTCCAGGGCGCGAACTTCGACGCGAACGTCCGCGCCGCCGACGCGGTGCGAGCGCTCGCGGCGCGCAAGGGCGCGACGCCCGGCCAGCTCGCGCTCGCGTGGCTCCTGCGCAGGGGCGACGACGTCGTGCCCATCCCGGGGACGAAGCGGCGCAGCTACCTCGAGGAGAACGTCGCCGCTGCGGCGCTCTCCCTGTCCCCCGCGGAGCTGGCCGAGCTCGACGCGGCGCTGCCGCCGGACAAGGTGTCGGGGCCGCGCTACGACGAGGAGCGCATGCGGACGGTGGACCGCTAGACGACGGGTCGCGTATTCACCGGCGCGCACGTGGCTTCGAGAGCTTCACTTCAGCCGGTCGCCGCCGGGTTCACCTTCTCGAGGCGCAAGACCCCGGCGCCGGACGGGCGCCGGGGCGTGCGTTCCGGGATCGGGCACCGAGCGGCGTCCCGCGCGAAGCCGCGGCCCGACGTGGGTCAGGCCCGCTCGGGAGCGCGGCGGGTCCGGTCGTGCAGGCCGACGCGGTTGCCCTCGGTGTCGAGCAGCAGCGCGAAGTGGCCGTGCTCGCCGATGTCCGTCTTCGGCACGAGCACCTTGCCGCCCGCCGCCTCGACGCGCCGCACGCACGCGTCGAGCACGCCGTCGGCGTTCAGGTACACCACCGCCCCGTCCGAGGCCGGCCTGAAGCGCGGGTCCTTCACGAGCGCGCCGCCGACGCCGTCGGAGCTCGGGAAGAACGCCATCGGCAGGCCACCGTCGTTCACGCGGGCCCCACCTCCGAGCGGGGTGGCGAGCACCGTCTCGTAGAACCTCCGGGCCCGCTCCAGATCCTCGACCGGCAGCTCGAACCAGTTGATCGCGCTCATCATCGCCTCGTCTCCCTTGGAAGGACGAACGGAGGAATCCGTCGTCGTGGCTATAAGATGCGCGCCGGGGGTGTCATCGTTATGTCAGGTTTCACGTCGAGGCCCCGTGACGCGACAAGCTCGCCTGTTCGCCATCGCCGAGTACCTGCGCGGCCGCCGCACCGGGGTGACCGCGCAGCGGATCGCCGAGCGCTTCGGCGTCACCGTCCGCACCGTCTACCGCGACCTCGACGCGCTGCGGGCGGGAGACCTGCCGCTGCACGCGGAGCAGGGCCGGGGCGGCGGGTACGCGCTCGACCGGCACTACTCGCTGCCGCCCGTCAACCTCAACGCGCGCGAGGCGGCCGTGCTCGTCGCGCTCGGCGCCTACGCGAGCGCCATGCGGCTGCTCCCCTTCGGCGAGACGCTCGAGGCCGCGCTCGACAAGGTTCGAGGTGCGCTGTCGGTGTCGGCGCAGCGCGAGCTGCTCTCGGTGGTGGCGGAGCTGAAGTTCGTGGGCGTCCCCGCGCTGCCGGCTCCGGCGCCCGTGCGCGCAGCGGTCGAGGAGGCGTGGTTCACGCGCCGGCCCTTGCGCGTCCGCTACCGGCGCGCGGACGGCGGCGTCGGCGAGCGGGTCGTGCGGGTGGTCGGGGTGGTGATGGAGAGGCACACCACGCTCGTCCACTGCGTCGACTCGAGCACCGGGGAGGAGCGCCACCTGCGCCTCGACCGCATCGACTCTGCGGCGCTCGAGCGGGGGCCGTAGGGGCAGCGCACCGGGGCGCTCGCGGAGTGAGCGCACGGGCGGCTCCCCGGCACCTGACCGCAGGGCATGCGCCTGCGCCACGCCCGGGGGCGCGGGCGCGTCCGCCGGGGGCGGGGAGCGCGCCGCGCGGCGGACTCCTCGCCGCCGCGCGCAATGAAACTTCGTCATCGCGAAAAGCGCGGGACGCACTCGCTCGCCAGACTCCCGGGCGAGGCACGATCATGAGACGGATTCGACTCCTCCTAGTCCTCGAGGGCACGAGCTTCGTGGCCGCGGCGCTCGTTCACTTCGGCGTGCTCGCCCGCGGCTACGAGCACCAGAAGGCGGGCACGGCCGAGAGCGTGATCGGCGGGGTGCTGCTCGCGGCGCTCGCGCTCACCTTCGCGAGCGCGCCGCGCACGCGCGCGATCGGGCTCGCGGCCCAGGCGTTCGCGCTCCTGGGGACGCTCGTGGGCCTGTTCACCATCGCCGTCGGCGTCGGCCCCCGCACCGCGCCCGACCTCGCCTACCACGCGGCGATCCTGTCGCTGCTTGCCGTCGGGCTCCTCGTCACGGCCCGACGCCCGGGCGCGTCACGGTCCGTGACGCCGGCCGTCGCCAGGGCGACGGGGCGATGACGGTGCACGGGAGCGCTCGCGACGACCGGCCGGTCTCGCCCCCGCGATCACTCGATCCCGTACTCGCGCAGCTTCCGGTAGAGCGTGGTCCGGCCGATGCCGAGCTGCTTCGAGGCGCGCGCCCGGTTGCCCCCGTACTGCCGCAGCGCCTCGACGATGGCCTGCTTCTCCATTCCCGCGAGCGACAGCCCGGCGTCCTCGCCGGCGGATCCGAGGGGCTCCGCGGGAGCCCTCGCGAGGGTCGAAGGCGCCGAGGTCGTCGGGAGCTCTTCCGCGCTCGGGGAGAGCGCGGCCGGCGCCGCGGCGCCCTCGCTCGGGCCGTTCGGCGCGGAGGGCAGCCCGAGCCCGCCCGGCAGATCCCCGGGGCGCACGACGCCGTCCTCGCACGTGACGAGCGCCCGCTGGCAGACGTTCTGCAACTCGCGGACGTTCCCCGGCCACCGGTGCGCGCGCAGCCGCGCCAGGGCCTCCTCCGAGATCGTCACCTCGCGCCCCCGCAGCTCGCGGCCCGCCTGCGCCAGGAACCGTCGCGCGAGCAGCACCACGTCGTCCCCTCGCTGCCGCAGCGGCGGCACCTCGAGCTCGAACACGACGATCCGGTAGTACAGGTCCTCGCGGAACCGCCCCGCGCGCGCCGCGGCGCCGAGATCCTGGTGCGTCGCCGAGATGAGCCGGAAATCGACGGGGATCTCCTGCGAGGAGCCGACGCGCTGCAGGCGCCGCTCCTGCAGCACGCGCAGCAGCTTCGCCTGCGTCGCCGGGGAGAGCTCGGCGACCTCGTCGAGGAAGAGGGACCCGCCCGCCACCTGCTCGAAGCTCCCGAGACGGCGCGCGGCCGCCCCGGTGAACGCCCCCTTCTCGTGGCCGAACAGCTCCGAGTCCTGGAGCGACTCCGGGATGGCCGCGCAGTTGAGCGCCACGAAGGGAGCCTCGGCGCGCCCGCTCCGCGCGTGGATGGCGCGCGCGACGAGCTCCTTGCCCGTTCCACTCTCGCCGTGGATGAACACCGAGATGTCCGTCGCAGCCACCCGGTCGATGAGGTGGTAGAGCCGGCGCATCGGCGGAGACTCGCCGGTGAACCCCGGCATCGCGCCCGCCGCGTCCCGCTCGAGCGAGGCGATGCGCAGCTCCATCGCGTGCTTCTCGATCGCGTTCACGACGGTGGTCACGAGCTTCGTCCGCTCGATGGGCTTCGACAGGAAGTCGTAGGCCCCCTTGCGCATGGTCTCGACGATCGTCGCGACGTCCGCCGCGGCCGTGAGCACGATGACCGGCACGTGCGCGTGGTGGGCGCGGATGCGCTCGAGGGTGGCGATCCCCCCGAGCCCCGGCATCGACAGGTCGAGCAGCACCGCCGCGGGGGTCTCGTCCGCGAGCGCGAGCAGGCAGCTCTCGCCGCTGTCCACCAGGGCAGGGGAGAGGCCTGCGGCCTCGAGCCACGCGCCGACGAGCGCGCGGAGGTGCGGGTCGTCGTCGACCACGAACACCCTGACCGGCTCAACCTCGCCCATCGGTCCGCCCCCGGCGCACCGACATTCCAGCACGGCGCCCCGGCGTCCGCCACCGCGCTGAATGCCGCGGAGTCACCGTCGCGGAGACCGGGTCCGCCGTGGCCGCCCCTTCGGCCCACTCCGTCCGGTTCCCAGGATTGGCGCGCTCGAGCGCGCCCTGGCGCGTAGAGTGGCGATGACGCGGGGACCTCGCCCGCGCAGAGGCAGGCCATGGTTCCTCTGCATCGCGTGGTGGCGTTGCTGCTCGCCCTCGCGACGACGCCCGGCCACGGAGCGGGCGGCCCCTCGACGCGCCCCGTGCTCCTCGCCCTCGATCTCGAGTTCGGGCACGCGACGAGCACCTCCGCCGAGGCAATCCGCAGGGGCGCGCTCATCGCCGCGGCCGAGGTCAACGCGAAGGGCGGCGTGCTGGACGGACGTCCGCTCGAGCTCGTCACCCGGGACAACCGCTCGGTCCCGTCGCGCGCGATCGAGAACGTGAGGGAGGTGGCGGCCAACCCGGACGTGGTCGCCGTGATGACGGGAAAGTTCAGCCCCGTCGTGGAGGAGCTCATCCCGGTCGTCCACGAGCTCGGCATCCCGCTCCTCGCGGCCTGGTCCGCCTCGGACGCGATCGTCCACAACGGCCGCACGCCCAACTACGTGTTCCGGCTGTCGCTCAACGACACCTGGGCCATGGAGGCGCTGTTCCGAGGCATCGAGCGGCAGGGGCTCAAACGCGTCGGGCTCGTCCTCCCGAACACCAGCTGGGGCCGCAGCTCGCTGGCCGCGGCCGAGCGGTACACGCAGCGAAGCCGGCGGTCCTCGCTGGTCGCGACCGCCTGGTACAACTGGGGCGACGCCTCGCTGAAGGCGCCATACCGCACGCTGCTCGCGGCCGGGGCGGAGGCGGTCGTGCTCGTCGCGAACGAGGGGGAGGGCTCGATCCTGGTGAAGGAGATGGCGGGCCTCCCGCCGGACGAGCGGCGTCCCCTGTTCTGCCACTGGGGCCTCACGGGCGGGCAGTTCACCAGGCTCGCGGGCGATGCGCTGCAGCAGGTGTCCCTCCACGTCGTGCAGACGTACAGCTTCGTCGGCGCCCGCGATCCGAACGCGCGGCGGGTCCTGCGGGCGCTGCGCGACGAGTTCGGCGTCCACGGGCCGCGCGCGGTGGAGGCCCCGGTCGGCGTCGCGCACGCGTACGACCTCGTCCACCTGCTCGCGAGGGCCATCGACCGGGCGGGCAGCACCGACCGGAAAGCCATACGCAGGGCCCTCGAGCAGCTCGGAGAGTACGACGGCCTCGTGAAGACGTACCGCCACCCCTTCACGGCCACCCGTCACGAGGCCCTCGGGCCGGGGGACGTCTTCCTCGCCCGCTTCGCGCCCGATGGCGCCCTCGTGCGCTCGGACGGGCCCGTCAGATGAGCGCGTCCGGTCGCCTTCGCAGGACCGCCACGGAGCGTCTCGGCGTCACCGCTCGCGCGGCGCGCTGGATCCGGCGGAGCATCGCGAACCGCATCGTGATCCTGGGCGCTGCGCTGGCGGCCTCGTTCGTCGTGGTCACGGGGGCCCTCGCGTTCCTCGTCACGCGCGCCGTGGTCGTCGACGGGGTCCGGGCGTCGCTCACCAGCGAGGCGACGCTCGTCGCGCAGCGGTTCGAGGGCTATCTGCTCGCAGTGCAGTCGGACGTCGCGGGGCTGGCGCGGAGCCCGCTCGTCGCGAACGGGCTCGTCGACTCCGCGGGGAGGGCGAGCTATCTCCAGCCCTTCCTTCGGGACCATCGCCTCCCGGCCCCGCTGGACGTGACGCCGTATCGCCTCGGGCTCGCCGACCACACCGGGAAGGTCATCGCCTCGAGCGCCGAGCTGACGGGGCGGTTCGGCGGTCGCCCGTGGTGGAGCGCCCTCGTCGAGCGAGGCGTGGAGCACGCCGGCATGCTCGACGAGGGCGAGCACGGCGAGCCCACGCTCGTCCTCGCATATCCGGTGGTGTACCCCGCGACCCGCCTGCCCGAGGGGGCGCTCGTGCTGGAGCTGCCGATCTCGGCGGTGTTCGGGCGGGCTGCGCGCATGCTGCCGGCGGGCCACGTCGCCGCGCTGCGCGTCACGAGCGGCGACCGGCTGAACGAGATCGTCGCCCCCGGTCCGCCGCGCCCGGGCGATCCCCTGGAGGTGGCCGTCGCGCTGGGGACGGCCGGCCTCGCGCTGCCGCTCGACATGACGGTCTCGGTCCAGACGGAGCGCGCGACGGCGCTCGCGCCGCTCTCCCGGCTCGCGCTCATGTACGCGATCGGCGGCGCGGTCGTCCTCGTCCTGGCGGGCGCGGCCTCGTGGATCTCGGCGCGCCGGCTCCTGGCTCCGCTTCGACGCCTCTCCCTCGCGGCCGACGCGGTCCAGCGCGGGCGCAGCGACGACGTGCGCTTCGAGACCGTGGGCGAGGACGAGCCCGCCCAGCTCGCCCGGACACTCCAGCACATGGTGGACGGCCTGCGCGCGGCGCAGGGGTCGCTGGAGGCGCGGGTGGCGGAGCGCACCCTCGAGCTCGAGTTCGCGGAGTCGCGCCTCCGGGAGATCGTGGATCACATGCTCGACGGGCTCGTCACCATCGACGAGCACGGCCGGATCGAGTCGTTCAGCCACGGCGCGGAGCGGATCTTCGGGTGGCGCGCCGCGGAGGTCCTCGGGCGGAGCGTCTCGTGCCTCATGCCGGAGCCCGATCGCTCGCACCACGACGGCTACGTTCGACGGTACCTCGAGACGGGCGAGCGCAAGGTGATCGGGAGCGGCCGCGAGGTCGAGGGCCTTCGCCGCAGCGGCGACCCGTTCCCGATGGAGCTGTCCGTGAGCGAGGTGCGGCTGCGGGGTCGTCCGGTCTTCGTCGGCCTCGTGCGCGACCTCACGGAGCGGCGGAAGATCGAGCGCATGAAGAGCGAGTTCGTCTCGGTCGTGAGCCACGAGCTCCGGACGCCGCTCACCGCGGTCCGTGGCGCGCTCGGGCTCCTCCGCGGCGGGGTCGTCGGCGCGCTCGACGAGAAGCAGCGCCAGCTCGTCACGATCGCCGACGAGAACGGCGAGCGTCTGTCGCGCCTCATCAACGACCTCCTCGACGTGCAGAAGATCGAGTCCGGCGCGATGCAGTTCAGGTTCGAGCCGGCGCCCGTCCCGGAGCTCCTGAGAGAGGCCGTGGCGCTGAACCAGGCGTTCGCGCAGCGGCTGCAGGTGGAGATCGCGACGGTCGGTGCGCTCCCCCCGATCGTCGTCTCGGTGGATCGCCACCGGTTCCAGCAGATCATGTCGAACCTCCTGTCGAACGCGTGCAAGTACTCGCCCCCGGGCGGCCGCGTCGAGGTCCGCGCCGTCGACGTCGGCGCGGGGACCGTCCGCATCGAGGTGCGGGACCGCGGCCCCGGCATCCCCGAGGCGTTCCGGGAGCACATCTTCGAGCGCTTCTCGCAGTCCGACGCGTCGAGCACCCGCGCGCGCGAGGGGACCGGGCTCGGGCTCTCCATCGCGAGGTCCCTCGTGGAGCGCATGCGCGGCCGGATCGACTACGTCTCCGCCGCCGGGGAGGGCACCACGTTCTTCGTGGAGCTCCCGGCGGAGCCAGCGGCGGTGCGCGCCGCGACCGCGGAGGCCACGTGAGCGCCGCGCGGCCGCTCCGCAGGGTGCTCGTCGTCGACGACGAGCGCGACATCCGAACGGTCGCGCGGATCGCGCTCGAGGCGGTGGGCGGCTTCGAGGTGGCGGAGTGCGCGAGCGGGACGGATGCCATCGCTCGCCTCGACGAGCTCCGCCCCGACCTGATCCTGCTCGACGTGATGATGCCGGGCACCGACGGTCCGGCGACGCTGGCCGCGCTGCGCGCGTGCGCGGGGACGCAGGCACCGGTGGTGGTGTTCCTCACGGCGCGCGTGCAGCCGGGGGAGGTGGCAGCCTACGGCGCGATGGGTGCGGCGGGCGTCGTGACGAAGCCCTTCGATCCGCTGGCGCTCGCGGCCGAGGTGCTGGCCATCTGGGAGCGAGCGGCGCCGCCGCGAGCTCTCCCGGAGAAGCCGGCGGAGCCGGCTGCGCCGCCTCCTCGTCCCGCCGCCGCGCGCGTGGACGTCGCGTCGCTGCGCGCCGGCTTCGTCTCCTCGCTCGACGCCGTGGCCCAGGAGCTCGAGGCGAAGGTGGCCGCGGGTGAGGCGGACGCGGCGGGTCGGCTCGCCCATCGGCTGCGGGGGACCGCCGGGACGTTCGGGCTCCCCGCGCTCTCGGAAGCGGCCGCGGCGCTCGAGGACGCGCTGCTGGCGGGGAGGGAGCTGGGCTCCCTCGCGGCCGAGGTCGCGCGGCTGCGCGAACGCCTGCTCGGCCCGTGCTGAGCTGGGCCGGAGGCCTCGAGGCCCGCGGCGAACGCAGCGCCGCCCCGGCCTGGCGGGCCGGGGCGGCGTCGAGCGAAGGCGCGGCGGCGAGTGCAGCGAGCCCGCTGGGGCGACGCCGCTCGCGGCGGCGCAGGGGACCAGCGTGATTCATCACCGAAGGTGATCGCGAATCACGAACCGACGTTCAGTACAGCAGGGCCCGGGACGCGCCGAACGTCACGTAGAGACGGGCCGGCGTCGTGGAGAGCGTCACGCGGGTTCCGGGCACCTCCACCCAGGCGATGTCGTTGTCCGAGGCCGGGCAGATGTCGCTGCCGTCGACGGTGCTCTCGACCTCGTCGCCGTAGCCGATGAGGAAGAAGCCGGTCACCTGCTTCTTGTTGTTGCGGGTCTCGAACTGGATGCTCAGCTCCGAGGCGCGGCTCCGCTTGAATTGCTTGGTCAGGGTGGTCTTCTTCCCCTCCTTCTCGCAGGTCACGTCGTAGACCGCCTCGGACTCGTAGCTGAACGCGATGGCGTTGGCGTACGACTGGAGCATGGCGTTGTTCCAGGCGAAGGGGGTCTGCACGTCGCCCTTCCCCACGAAGCCCTGGCCGGTCGCGGGATTGAACGTGACGTCCGCCGCGGCGGAGCCCGCGAGCGCGAGCGCTGCGAGGGCGAAGGAGATCCTGCGGAGGAGGCTGGAGCGGACGCGAGCGGACTGCTGGGCATTCTGAACGGTCATCTTCGTCACCGGGCCTTTCGTCGTTCGTCGTGAGTGAGACGGGACGACGCCATTGCGCGCGTCGTGCCACGCCCCGCTCGCCGGCGAGATCGCGGGTCCGGCGCCGGATCGCGACACGCGGCCGCGCCGGAACCGTTCCGAACCCGTGCGACCGTTCCGATCCGGGAGGGGAAGCCGTTTCGATCCGGAACGGGCGCTCGCCCGGTCTCCCGCCTATCGCCTCGCGATGAGCGCCTTGAGCGCCGCCCGGTCCGGCGCGAGCAGCTCCTTCACCCGCGCCTTGTTCACGTCGGCGACGATGATCTCGCCGACCTCCTGCACGACCGTGCCGAACAGCCCCTGCGCCCTCATGCCCTCCGCCTGGCGCTGGTTGTCCTCGGTGGGCGTCACGAAGTGCACCGAGTCCACCTTGTAGCGGTGGAACAGGAACAGGAGCACGAGCGTCATCAGCCGCTTCTTGCGCAGGCCGAGATCGAAGTTGTTCTGGTCGCGCACCGACAGGATGCTGCGCCCGCGCCGGTCGTGGATGCTCGCGAAGATCACGTCGAGCTTCTTCTCCCCGTCCGCCGAGACGAGCGCGAGCTCGAGCAGATCGGACTCCGCGGTGTGCGGCCGGAGGGCGACGCGCAGCTTGCCCTGCACCCCGTGGTGCTCGCGCCACGCGTCGAGCCACTCCTCGAGCAGCTTGGGCGGCACCTCGGTCTGCACGAGGTGCTGGACCTGCGTCGAGCCCTGGCCCATCGCCTTGGTGGTGGCGGTGCGGCCCGAGATCGACATGAGCCCGGCGTCGGCGCGCGGCCCGCCCACCAGCGTCTGCGGCGTGCGGTAGCCCGACTCGAGCAGGCGGAACTTCCGCTGCAGGCGCGCCAGCGCGAGCATGCCGTCCTGGCGGAGCGCGCTCGCGAACTCCTCCGCGGCGAGGCCGTCGATCTGGTGCCCGCCGTAGGTGATGAAGTTGAACACGAACCCCAGCTTCCCGAGCTCCTCGGGGAAGCGCCGCATCTGCTCGTCGTCCATCCCGGTGGTGTCCCAGTTGAAGGACGGGGAGAGGTTGTAGGCGAGCATCTTGTCGGGGAAGGCGGCGTGGATGGCGTCCGCGAACCGCCTCGCGTCGTGCAGGTCGGCCGTCTTGGTCTCCATCCAGAGCAGGTCCGCGAACGGCGCCGCGGCCAGCGACTTGGCGATCGCGTAGTCGAGGCCGCCGCGCACCTGGTAGTAGCCGTCGGGGGTCTTCGCGTGCTCGCAGTCCCAGGTGACGTCGAGGCCGATCGAGCGCGCCCGCTCCCGCGCCCGGTAGAACGGGGCGCGCTCGGCGAACGCGAGCCAGTCGGCCTTGCTCATCGCCGGCGGGTCGCCCTCGTTCTCGCGGAAGGCGATCGCCTCGCCCACCGCCTGGGCGTAGGTGGAGATGCCCGCCTCCTGCTGCCAGGCGTCGACGAACGCGTCGAAGACCTCGTCGAGCGCGGCGTCCACGGAGCGGATCGCTCCCCGGAGGTAGCCTGCGGCCGCGGCGGCGATCCCCTTCGCGAACCCGGTCCGCTCGAGCCAGGCGTCGGCGGCCGCGAGCTCCTCCTCGCAGAGCGCGTAGAGCTCGTGGCCGGAGAGCTCCTCCACGCCGGCCCGCTGGAACTGCCGCAGGATGGCGAGGAAGGCGGCCTTGAAGGTGGGCAGCGCGAGGTTCCTGGCGCCGAGGATGAACGGCTGGTCCCGGTCGTCGCCGCGCCCGTCGAGCAGGGTGGCCGACTCGGCGTCGGTGCGGGCGACGAGGATGCCCGGCACGCCCATGATGTCGAGCTGGAAGCGGGCCGCGGAGAGGCGCTTCAGCTGCTCGTCCTCGGAGACGAGCACCTTGCCGCCCTGGTGGCCGCACTTCTTCACGCCCGGCTTCTGATCCTCGATGTGGTAGCCCGGCACGCCCACCTCGACGAAGCGCCGGATGAGGTTGCGCACGTGCGCGTCACCGCCGTGGCCGGTGTCGGCGTCCGCGATGATGAAGGGCCGGAAGTCCACCGCCGCCGTCGCCCTGCGCTGCTCCTCGGTCATGCGCGCGCGGGCGTGGAGCTGGTTCCTGTCGGCGGTGAGCAGGGCGCGGACGATCGGCGCCGCCTCGTCGGGGACCTGGCTCAGCGGATAGCTCGCGAGGTCGGGGCCGGGGTCCTCGTGCGAGGAGCCCTTCGCGGAGGTGGCCCAGCCGCCGAGGTAGATGCCCTCGATCCCCATCTTCTTCATCGCCACCGCCTGCCCGGGCGAGTACGGGCCGAAGGTGGTGATGCACCGCCTCTGCTCGAACAGCTCGCGCAGGCGCGCGTGGAAGGCCTCGGCGGCGGACCGGGCCACCGTGTAGTCCGGCCGGATGGTGCCCCGCTGCTCGATCACCTCGCGCGCCGAGTGGATCCGCTTGATGCCCGCGAAGCGGGGGCTCTCGAACCAGCGGCGAAGCTCGGCGACCTCCTTCTCGAGATCCATCTCTCTCTCCCTCGCGCCGCGAACGAGGCGGCGGACCGTGGCAAACCTTTTCTTAGTGCTGCGTGTGGAGGACGACGAGGCCCACGCGGCAGGCGCGGCCGGCTCCGTCAGGTGCTGCGCGAGGGGCGCGCCGTGAAGCAGCCGGGCGGGGCGGCGCCCGCGCGGGACCGGCGTCCATCCGCCGTGCCCCCGACGGCTGGGCTCCACCGCCCCGTGATCTCGGGGGTCAGCGAGCGTTGACCGCGCGCCCCACCGGGCCGTTGCCTACGTCAGTCCCGCCTCCCCCTCGAAGGTCTTCAGGGGAGGTGGAAGGGAGCGAGTCATGGCCGTGGACATCAAGCAGTCTCACCGCAGGATGTTCGAGGAGGCCTGGGGGAAGGGGAACTTCGGCATCTTCGACGAGCTCTGCGACCCCAAGTACCGGAGCCACGATCCGCTGGCCGGAGACACCGATCTCGAGAAGACGCGCGAGCTGTGCCGCCAGTACCGGGACGCCTTCCCCGACATGGCCCCGACGATCCTCGGCTCCTTCGCGGATCACGACACGGTGATCACGCGGTGGCGCATGACGGGAACGCACCGCGCGGCGCTCATGGGCATCGAGCCCACCGGGACGCGCTGCACGGTCGAGGGGATCACGGTGGGGAAGTTCAAGGGCGCGAAGCTCGTCGAGGAGTGGACCCAGTGGGACGCGCTCGGGCTCATGCGCCAGCTCGGCGTCGCGACCGCGCCGCAGGCCGGCGCCGGGGCGCGCGCCACCGAGAAGCGGCCGCACGCGTGACGGGATTGGCCGAGCGCCGCGCGTCGGCCGCGCCCGGGGTGGGTCCGTGGCGGCTGCGCAGCCGCCACGGCTCACCCCCGGGTGGGTCGGCTCAAGCGCGCTCGAGGCTCGAGACGTCGATGACGAACCGGTAGCGGACGTCGCCGCGCATCATGCGATCGTACGCCTCGTTGATCTTCTGGATCGGGATGATCTCGACGTCCGAGACGATGCCGTGCGCGGCGCAGTAGTCGAGCATCTCCTGGGTCTCCGCGATGCCGCCGATGAGCGATCCGGCGAGCCGCTTGTTCCCGGAGATGAGGGAGAAGGCGGCGACGGGGGTCGGCTCGGGGGGCACGCCGAGCAGCACCATGGCGCCCTTCGGGCGCAAGAGGCCGAGGTACGCGTTGTAGTCGTGCGGCGCCGAGATGGTGTCCACGATGAGGTCGAAGCGGCCCGCGAGCCTGGAGAACGTGGAGGCGTCCTTGGTGGACGCGAACCCGTGCGCGCCCAGCCGGCGCGCGTCCGCCTCCTTCGAGGCGGACGTGCTCAGCATCGTGACCTCGGCGCCCATGGAGGCCGCGAGCTTGACGGCCATGTGGCCCAGGCCGCCGAGGCCGACCACGGCGACGCGGTCGCCGGGCTTGCAGTTCCACTGGCGCAGCGGGGAGTAGGTGGTGATGCCGGCGCAGAGGAGCGGCGCGGCGCCGGCCGGATCGAGGCTGGCCGGGACCTTCAGGACGAACCGCTCGTCGACGACGACGCGCGTCGAGTAGCCGCCGTACGTCCGCGTGCGCCGGTCCATCTCCGTCCCGTTGTAGGTGAAGGCGGCGCCCTTCTCGCAGAACTGCTCGCTGTCGTGCCGGCAGGGATCGCACTCGCGGCAGGAGTCGACCATGCACCCCACGCCCGCGACGTCGCCCGGCGCGAGCCTCGTCACGGCCTTCCCGACCTGGCGGACGCGGCCGATGATCTCGTGGCCCGGCACCATGGGGAAGATCCCGCCGCCCCACTCGTCGCGCGCCTGGTGGATGTCGGAGTGGCAGACCCCGCAGTACAGGATGTCGATGAGCACGTCGTGCGGCCCCGGGTCGCGGCGCTCGACGGTGAAGGGAGCGAGCGGCGCTCCGGGGGAGGGGGCGGCGTAGGCGGGGGTCTTCGACATCGGGCTTCCTTTCGACGGCTCCGCGAGGAGCGCTCCGGGGAACGGGAGGTAATGTGCGCCGGACCGCCGCGCGAGGAAACGGCAAATTCCCGCATGCGTCATCCAGCTTCTCTTCACGACGGCCGCGGAAGAGGGCTCACGCCTGCTTGATCTCGTGCACGAGCTTCGCGAGCGACGCCTTCGCGTCGCCGAAGAGCATCGCGGTGTTCTCCCGGTAGAAGAGCTCGTTCTCGATGCCGGCGAAGCCGGGGTTCATCGAGCGCTTCATCACGATGACCTGCTTCGCCTCGTCGACGTTCAGGATGGGCATCCCGTAGATGGGCGAGGCCTTGTCCGTGCGGGCGGCGGGGTTCACGACGTCGTTCGCGCCGATCACGAGCGCCACGTCGGCGTTCTTGAACTCGTCGTTGATCTCGTCCATCTCCTTCAGCTTCTCGTAGGGGATGTCCGCCTCGGCGAGCAGCACGTTCATGTGGCCGGGCATGCGGCCGGCGACCGGGTGGATGGCGTAGAGCACCGTCCCGCCGTTCTTCTCGATGAGCGCCGCGAGCTCGCGGACCTGGTGCTGCGCCTGCGCGACGGCCATGCCGTAGCCCGGCACCACGATGACGAGCCGGGCGTAGGCGAGCTGGATGGCGGCGTCCTCGGGGGTGATCGCGTGGACGGTGAGCCCCTGCGCGGTCTTCTGCGCGGCCTCGGGGGCGGCGCCGAACGCGCCGAAGAGCACGTTCGCGAACGACCGGTTCATCGCCCGGCTCATGATGATGGAGAGGATGAAGCCGGAGGCGCCGTCGAGCGCCCCCGCGATGATGAGGACGTTGTTGCCGATGGCGAACCCCGTCGCCGAGGAGGCGAGGCCGGCGTACGAGTTGAGGAGCGAGATGACGACCGGCATGTCGGCGCCGCCGATGGGCAGCACCAGGGAGACGCCGAAGACGAGGCCGAGCACGACCATCGCGTAGAACGCGCCCGGGTTCGCCGGGTCGGCGACGAGCCAGGCGAACAGCGCGGCGGCCGCGGCGAACATGCCGATCGAGACGAGGTTCTGGCCCTTGAACGTCACCGGCCGGGAGGGGAGCAGCTCCTGGAGCTTCCCGAACGCCATGAAGCTGCCGGTGATGGTGAGCGCGCCGAACAGCACCTCGAAGCCCAGCGCGGCCATGACGGACCGCGAGACCTCCGCCCCGTTGCCGAGGTGCCAGTACTCCGCGACGCCGACGAGCGTGGCCGCGACGGCCCCGAACATGTGGGAGATCGCGATCCGCTGCGGCATCGCGGTCATGGGCACGTAGACGCCGAGCGGGTAGCCGACGAGCGAGCCGAGCACGAGCCCGGCGATGATCCACTCGTAGCGCACGATCTCGTGGTTCACGAGCGTGCCCACGATCGCGACGAGCATGCCGAGCGCGGCGAGCTGCATGCCGCGCCGGGCGCGATCGGGGAGGGTGAGGCTGCGCAGGCCGAGGATGAAGAGGATCGAGGCGAGGAGGTAGGCGGCCTCGATGAAGACGGTGCGGGGGCTCACTTGCGCGGCCCCCCGCGGTCGGCCCGCTTGAACATCTTGAGCATGCGGTCGGTGATGATGAAGCCGCCGACGACGTTGATGGTGGCGCTCGTCACCGCGATGAACCCGAGGACGGTCGGGAGGGCGCCGCGGTCCGCGCCCGCCATGACGAGCGAGCCGACGAGCGAGATCGCGCTGATGGCGTTCGTCGCCGACATGAGCGGCGTGTGGAGGAGGGCGGGCACGCGGGTGATCGTGAAGAACCCCACGAACCCGGCGAGCACGAAGACGTAGATCTCGATGAGCTCCAGGCCTGGCATGGATGATCCTCCCTAGCCGCGGACCTGCCCGTCGTGGACGACGAGCATGGCGCCGGTGATCTCGTCCTGCGGGTCGAGCACGAGCCGGCCGTCCTTCGCGAGGTGCTGCAGCAGGGTCGTGACGTTGCGGCCGTACATCTGGCTCGCGTGGAACGGCACCGTGGAGGGGAGGTTCAGGGGGCCGAGCACGGTGACGCCCGCCTCGACCACCGCCTCGCCCGGGCGCGTGAGCTCGCAGTTGCCGCCCGACTCCGCCGCGAGGTCCACCACCACCGAGCCGGGCCGCATCGAGCGGATCATGTCCGCGGTGAGGAGCCGCGGCGCCGGCCGGCCGGGGATCTGGGCGGTCGTGACGACGAGGTCCATGTCCTTCACGTGCGCCGCGATCGCGCCGAGCACGCGCTCCTGCTCCGAGGCGCCGAGCTCCTTCGCGTAGCCTCCCGCGCCCTCCGCGGCGACCTCCTGGACCTCCACGAACGACGCGCCGAGCGACTGCACCTGCTCCTTCACCACCGGGCGCACGTCGAAGGCGGAGACCACCGCGCCGAGCCGGCGCGCGGTGGCGATGGCCTGCAGGCCGGCGACCCCCGCGCCGACGACGAACGCCTTGGCCGGCGCGAGCGTGCCCGCGGCGGTGGTCATCATGGGGAGGATGCGAGGCAGCGCGTTCGCGCCGACGAGGACCGCCTTGTACCCGGCGAGCGTCGCCTGGGAGCTGAGCGCGTCCATGGACTGGGCGCGCGTCGTGCGAGGCACCTTCTCCATGGCGAGCGCCGACACGCGCCGCGCCGCGAGCCGCGCGAGGAGCGGCCCGCCCTGGTGCGGCGCGAGGAGCGCGACGAGGAGCGCGCCCTGCGGCAGGAGGTCCGCCTCCGCCTCCGACGGCCGCTGCACGCGCACCACCACCTCGGCGCCCTCGAGCGCGGCGGGGCCGTCCGCGAGCACGGCCCCCGCGGCCTCGTAGGCCGCGTCGGGGAAGCCGGCCGCCACCCCGGCGCCGCGCTCGACGCGGAGCTCGTGCTGCTGTTTCACGAGCCGCGCCACGTTCTCCGGCACGAGCGCCACGCGACGCTCCCCCGGCGACGTCTCCCTCGCCACTGCGATGCGCATGGTTTCCTCGCGCGCCGCGTCCGCCGCGGCGACACGCGGCCGCCCGGCCCCTCCTGGAGGCCGCACGGTCGCCGGGGGAGCCTCTAACCGGGCAACGGCGCGGCGCAAGGTGCAAAGGCCCGGGCAAAGCGACGCGCCGCGCCGAGGAGGACACCATGGGAGAACGGAGATCAGGACAGGACGCGCCGGAGATCCCCCGCGTGCCACCTCCGCGACCGGAGCTGCCGGGGCGTGGCGCGCAGCCGGACCGCGAGGTGCCGGGCATCCCCCGGCCGGAGCCCGAGCTCCCCGGCCGCCGGCCGGAGCGGCCGGAGGCGCCGCTGGATCCCAACGCTCCCGGGGAGTGAAGGCGCCCGGCGGGCGGGACGGCGCAGGAACGCCCGGCGGCCAGGGTGGAGGGACCGCCTCGAGCCGGCGCGACCTCGCGCGACCGGGCTCCGGGCTACCTCCCCGTGATGTAGTCCTGCAGCTGCTCGATCACGAACTGCTTCTCGTCGAGCATGAGCTGGATGATGTCGCGCATCGAGACGATGCCCACCACGCGCCCCTCCTCCTCGACGAGCAGGTGGCGGGTGTAGTGGTCGCGCATGAGCGCCGCGCACTCCGCCTCGCTCGCGCTCGACGGGACGTGTGGCAGGCCCGTCCGCATGGCCTCGCGGATGGGGAGGCCGCCGTCGCCGCCGCGGGCGAGCACGGTCATGACGAGGTCGCGCTCGGTGACGAGCCCGACCACGCCGCCGGCGTCCTTCACGCCCACGGAGCCGATCCTCCGATCGGCCATGAGCTGCGCCGCCTGGCGGATGGGGGCCGTGGCGTCGAGCGCCACGACGTCGCGGGTCACGTGCTTGTGGATCGAGGCCATGCGCCGCTCCTCTCTGGGGAGGATGGGTCCGTAACGAGCGGGCGGGGCGAGGCGCCGCGACGCAGCGTGGAAAAAGCGGGGCCCGCCCGCGAGGGACCCGGGGCGGCGCCGCGTGCGTGACGCTCAGAACTTGTCGATCCGCACCGGCCACATCCCGCGCTCGACCCCGGTGTAGCGCCGAACGCAGGACGGGGCGGCGTCGGGACGGTCCCACACCATCGGCGCGAACTGCGCGTCCACCTGCTCCCAGCGCGAGTTCGAGTGCATGGGGTCGCCGAGCTTGTAGTGGCCGAGCTCGTGGAGGAGCTCCGACGCCTCGAAGCAGCCCTCCGCGTCCGGCGGCACCCGCACCGAGAGGGTCTTCTCCAGGTAGTCGGTGCAGCCGTCGTTGTGCGACGCGAGGTAGCAGGCGTACTCGGCGTCCTCGCGGAACTGGATGCGCCAGCCGCCCAGGTTCGCGAGCCCCCAGAACGGCAGCTCGCGGTCGAGCAGGGAGGAGACCCGCTGCTCCGCGTCGGCCAGATCGGCCGGATCGTTCACGAACTCGATGCACGCGTCGCGGACGTAGAAGTCGCAGTGCCAAGGCTCGCACGCGCCGAGGCACAGCGCCGCCGCGATCGCCGCCGCCCAGATCCGCACGATGCCCCCGCCCCGCGCAGCGACCACGTCTGAAGCTAGGACTCGCCACCTCCGCCGCGAACGCCCCGGCCCATCGTGGCCCGCGCCCGGCCGGCGCCCCGGCCCCGTTCACGCTCCGAGAACCGGGACGGCGGTCCCTCGCCCGTCCGCCCGTCCGGGCGTATACACGGGAGCGCGGCGGGAGCCGGGACCCCTCGCGGAATCCTCCGCTTGCGGGTGCCCGGTGCGATCTTAGAACTGGCAGGAGGTCACGGACGCCGGATGGCAATCTTCCAGCGAAGGCGCGGCCAGGATCCGCTCTGGTACAAGGACGCGGTCATCTACGAGACGCACGTGAAGTCGTTCTACGACTCCAACGGCGACGGGATCGGCGATCTGCGCGGCCTCGTGGAGAAGCTCGACTACCTCCAGGATCTCGGCATCAACTGCCTCTGGCTGCTGCCGCTCTTCCCGTCGCCGCTCAAGGACGACGGCTACGACATCGCCGACTACCGCGGCGTCCACCCCGACTACGGGACGATGGACGACTTCCGCCAGCTCGTCGCGGCGGCGCACGCGCGCGGCATCCGGGTCCTCATCGAGCTCGTGGTGAACCACACCTCGGACCAGCACCCCTGGTTCCAGCGGGCGCGGCGCGCGCTGCCGGGCTCGTCCGAGCGCGCGTTCTACGTGTGGAGCGACACCGATCAGAAGTACCGCGACGCGCGCATCATCTTCACCGACACCGAGAAGTCGAACTGGACCTGGGATCCCGAGGCGAAGCAGTACTACTGGCACCGGTTCTTCAGCCATCAGCCGGACCTCAACTTCGAGAACCCGGCGGTCCTCCAGGAGGTGCTCGACGCCCTGAGCTTCTGGGCGGAGCTGGGCGTCGACGCGTTCCGGCTCGACGCCGTGCCGTACCTCATCGAGCAGGACGGGACGAACTGCGAGAACCTCCCCGGCACGCACCAGGTGATCAAGCAGATCCGGCGCCACGTGGACGAGCACTTCCCCGGCCGCATGCTCCTCGCGGAGGCGAACCAGTGGCCCGACGACGTCCGCCCGTACTTCGGCGACGGCGACGAGTGCCACATGGCGTTCCACTTCCCGCTCATGCCGCGCATCTTCATGGCGCTGCGGCTCGAGGACGTGGAGCCGATCGTCGAGATCATGCGGCGCACGCCGCCCATCCCGGACACCGCCCAGTGGGCGCTCTTCCTGCGCAACCACGACGAGCTGACGCTCGAGATGGTGACGAGCGACGAGCGGGACTACATGTACCTCGCGTACGGCCAGGACCCGCGCATGAAGCTCAACGTCGGGATCCGCCGCCGCCTCATGCCGCTCGTCGAGAACAGCCGCCGGCGCATGGAGCTCCTGAACAGCCTGCTGTTCTCGTTCCCCGGCACGCCGGTCGTCTACTACGGCGACGAGATCGGCATGGGCGACAACATCTACCTCCACGACCGCAACGGCGTGCGGACGCCCATGCAGTGGACCCCCGACCGCAACGCCGGCTTCTCGCGCGCCGACCCGAGCCGCCTCTACAGCGCACCCATCTCCGACGCCGTCTACGGCTACCAGGCCGTGAACGTGGAGGGGCAGTCGCGCGATCCGTCCTCGCTCCTCCAGTGGATGCGGAACACCATCGCGCTCCGGAAGCTCTTCAAGGCCTTCGGGCGGGGGACGATGGAGTTCCTGCAGGTCGCGAACCGGAAGGTGCTCGCCTACGTCCGGCGCTGGGAGGAGGACGTCATCCTGTGCGTCGCGAACGTGTCCCGCTCCGCGCAGCCGGCGGAGCTCGACCTCGCGGCCTTCGAGGGCTACGTCCCGGTGGAGATGCTGGGCTACACGGAGTTTCCGCGGATCGGCAAGCTCCCCTACTTCCTCACCCTCGGCCCGTACGGCTTCTACTGGTTCGAGCTCAGGAAGCCGCACTGACCATGGCCCACCTCGTCGCGTTCCTGCTCCGCCTCGTCCTCTCCGCCGGCGTCCTCTGGCTCGCCGTCGCCTGGGTGTCTCCGGCGAACCCGGCGAACACCTTCGGGCGCGCGGTGGCGGTCTCGGTCGTCCTCTCGATCGCGTACTACGTCACGCTCGCGAAGTTCCTCTGGTTCCTCCTCCTGCCGTGGCTCTTCTACGCGATGATCTGGCTCGCGGTGATCATGGGCGCGTACGGGATCGGGTTCTGGCGGGCGCTCCTCGTCGCGCTCGCGCTCACCGTCCTGTCCTGGCTCGTGTCGGCGCTCATGGGCGTCCGGACCTTCCGCGCGGGGTAGCCGGCGCGGCGGAGGCGTCACCGACCGTAGAGCCGGGTGAGCTCCGCGAGGCGCGCCGCGCGCTCCGGCCCGAGCGCCTCCTCCCGCATTCGCCAGCGCCAGTTGCCGCCGAGGGTCGCGGGCGTGTTCATGCGCGCCGGCGAGCCGAGCCCGAGCACGTCCTGCATCGGCGCGATCGCGGTGTCCGCCACCGAGGAGAGGACCGCCCGGATCATCACCCAGCTCATGTCCCGACCGTCCGTCGCGAGGTACGCGCGCGCGTGCGCCTTCTCGCGCGCGACGTCCTCCGGGGTGCGGACGCTGTCACCGGCGCCGCCCGCCCACCAGCCCGTCACCGTGTCGTTGTCGTGCGTCCCGGTGTACGCGGCGGTGTCGCGCTCGTAGTTGTGCGGCAGGAACGTGGGCGCCTGCGGATCGATGCCGAAGGCGAACTGGAGCACCGCCATGCCGGGCAGGCGGAAGCGCCGCCGCAGCGCCTCCACCTCGGGGGTGATGACGCCGAGGTTCTCGGCCACGAACGGCAGCGCCCCGAGCGCGGCCTCGAGCGCCTCGAACAGCCGCGCGCCCGGCCCCGGGACCCACCGGCCCTCCTCGGCGGTGGCCGCGCCGGCGGGGATCTCCCAGTACGCCTCGAAGCCGCGGAAGTGATCGAGGCGGATCCGGTCCACGAGGGCGAGCGCGCCGCGGACGCGCGCGATCCAGCTCGCGAAGCCCTCGCGCGCGACGGCGTCCCAGTCCCAGAGCGGGTTCCCCCACAGCTGGCCGGTGGCGCTGAAGTAGTCGGGCGGCACCCCCGCGACGGCGGCGGGCCGTCCCGCGGCGTCGAGCCGGAACAGCTCGCGGCGCGACCAGACCTCGACCGAGTCGTGCGCAACGTAGATGGGGACGTCGCCGAGGAGCGCGATCCCGAGGGCGCGGCAGCGCGCGCGGAGCGCGTCCCACTGCCGCGCGAAGCACCACTGCGCGAACACCTCCGCGAAGACCGCCCGCGCGTAGCGGGCCCGGGCGGCGTCGAGCGCGCGCGGGTCGCGGCGGGCGAGCGGCTCCGCCCAGGCGGTCCAGGGCCGCCCCTCGTGCACCTGCTTCAGGACCCAGAACAGCGCCCAGTCCTCGAGCCACCCCGCCTCGCGGGCGCGGAACGCCTCGAGCTCGGCGCGCGCCTCCGCGCCCGCGCGCGCCCCGAAGGCCTGCGCGGCCCGCTCGAGCCGCTCGCGCTTCCAGGGCCCCGCCTCGTCGTACGCGGCGCGCTCGGGATCGGCGGCGGGCGCGCCGGCGAGATCGCCGTCCTCGAGCCAGCCCTCGTTGCGGAGCGTCTCCAGCGAGACGAGCAGGGTGTTGCCGGCGCGCGACGAGAGCGCCTGGTAGGGCGAGTCGCCGAAGCCGGTCGGGCCGAGCGGGAGGACCTGCCACAGCCGCTGGCCCGCCTCGGCGAGCCAGGCGGCGAAGCGATGGGCCCCGGCGCCGAGATCGCCCACGCCGTGCGGGGCGGGGAGCGAGGTCGGGTGGAGCAGGATTCCGCTGCGGCGGTCGCGGGGCAAGGGGCGCTCGGGCTAGAGGTGCTGGACCTTGTCCTCGGGGCCGGTCGGCCCCGGCTCGCCCGGCCGCGGCTCCCCGCGGGTCTCCCGGTCGAGCGCGCGCGACACGGCGTCGCGCGCCCCGAGCCCCACGGCGAGGGCGACGGAGAGCACGATGCCGCCGACCACGAGCGCGAACGCGAGCGTGGGGAGCTCTCCGCCGATGCCGACGTGCTCGAGGGCCATCGCCGCCGCGAGGACGAGGACGAGCCACTTCACCGCGAGCGCGATGAGGCGCGCCTGGCGGATCTGCTGGTTCACCGCGCTGATGAGCGTGCTCCGCTCGAGGAAGCGGGCGGCGCCGATCCCGACGAGCAGGATGATGGCCCCGACCACGAGCTTCGGGAGGAACACGAGCAGGGAGAGGCCGAACGCGCTCACCGTGCTCGCGCCGAGCACCTCGAGCGCGAGGGCGATGCCGGCCACCACCACGAGCCAGAACGCGAACCGCGAGACGATCGCGGAGGGCTCCTGGCGCGGCCCGAGGTCGCGGCCGGTGGTCACGCCCCACTCTCGCGCGCGCCGATCGAAGCCGGTGCGCCCGAGCACCGCCCGCAGGATCGCCCGGATGACGAACGCCGCGACGGTCGTGGAGACGAGCACGATGAGCATCGCCACGATGCCCGGCAGGTCCGCCGCGATCACCGCCCCGAGCCGCTCGAACGCCTCGCCCAGCACTGCTCGTACCTGTTCCCACATGGCCTCGTCCTCACGGGTTGAAGCGGTCCGGCCAGCGCCAGCGCGAGATGAGGTACCGCTTCTCGTCCTCGAACGCGGAGCAGAGCCGCTCGACGCGCTCGTCCGCCGCGTCCGGTCCGAGCGGTCCCACCTCGTTCACGTAGCTCGCGACCCAGCCCAGGTAGATGGGCGTGAGCGAGCGCAGGAGCTGGCGGCGCTCCATCAGCTTGAAGCGCCACGCCACCGCGAAGTCGTACAGCACGCGCGCCCAGATCGCGTCCGGCATGCGGAACGCCTCCGGGGGCGCGCGCGGGATCCGCTGCAGCGCGAGCAGGGTGTGCGGCGGCAGGACGCTGCTCCACAGCGGTCGCAGGTCGCGCCAGCCGAGCGCGAAGGCGTCCACGAGCGGCGCCACCGCCGGCGCGTTCGCGGGCTCCTCCGCGAGCCGCTCCTCCCCGAAGGTCGCGACCACCTGCGAGCCGATCACCCGCTGCCAGTAGTGCGCGTGCACCTCCATCTCGTGGAAGAGGGTGTCGAGCACGCCGGCGAGGGCCTGGGACACGTCGGAGGGCTGGGGCGCCGGGCGGGGCCGGGGACCGATGAACACCTGCGCGATGCGCACCTCGCGCGCGAGCGCCTTCGTCACGCACCACAGGTCCTCGCCCGCGTGCGCCGGATCCGTCCGCCACTCGGTGTCCGCCAGCAGGTGCCGGGCGAGGCGGCGCGAGAGCACCAGCTCGCGCCCGAGCGGCTGCCGCAGGCGTTGCCCGAACAGGGCGCGCGTGAGCGGGTAGACGATGCCGGTGACGAGCACGCCGTCGAGCCGGCCGCGCGCGTAGGACGGGACCACGAGGTCGAACCCGCCCGTGAGCACCGGCTCGAGCAGCGCGCGGAGCCACCGCGGGTCGCTCGGGCGGGGCAGGGGCTGGAGGAGCGCGCAGGCGGGCGCGTCGCGGGCGACCGCGATCTCGAGCAGGGTGGGCAGGGCGGCCTGCGGGCCGGTGTGACCCCCCGTGTAGATCGCCGGGGGGTGATCCCGCTCGACGAGCGCGAGCACCGTCTCCGGCGTCGCCGCGCCGCTCGGATCGCCGGTGAGGACGACGGCCAGCGCGGGACGCCCGGGAAAGGCCTCCTTGAGCCCGGTCTCCAGCGCGATCGCGGCCTCGGTGGCCGCCATGCGGTCCGGCTCGGCCGGCACGCCGACGACCACGTCGGGCCCGGAGGGCTCGCTGGGGCGCGACGACGGCTCGAGCACGAGAGACAAGGTAACCCCTCCCGCGGGATCGTCGCGCGCCAAGTTCGGGCGTCCGGAGGGGCGCCCGGACGCCGGGCGCCGGCGGCCCCTAATGTAGCGCCCGGGCGAGCACCATCTCGCGCGCCTCGTGGTCGCGGATCCGGCCGCCGAGGGCGCAGGTGAGGGGCGCCAGGTCCGACGCCGTCGCCTGGCCCTTCGCGCGCTCGCGGACCTGCTGGAGCGCGGCGATGAGCTCCCGGTGCTCGTCGGTCATGCGCAGCACCTCGGCGCGGTACTCGGGGGAGGCGGCGAGGAGCCCGTAGAAGCCCTTCTGGTGCTCCTCGTGCGCGAAGTGCTCGGTGAGGAGCTCCGCCAGCGACTCGAGGGCGGCGGTGATGGCGGCGACGTCCTTCGCCTCGCCGAGCCGGTCCACCACCGCCTCGATCCGCCCGTGGTCCTCGTGGAGGGCCGCCTGGACCTGCTCGGCGGCGTGGGTCGCGCCGGTCCTGCCCGCGGCGGTGAACTGCGCCGCCTCGGTGGAGCCCTCCAGGGCGAGCGTCGACGCGGTGCCGCCCGACACCGCGCTCGCGACGAGGTCGAAGTAGCCGGTGCCGACCTCGCGCTGGTGGCGCGTCGCGGTGTAGCCGTGCCGCTCCGAGGCGAACTCGGCCTGCTGCAGCTCGGTGTAGGCCGACATGCCGCGCTCGCGGTAGCCGCGGGCGAGCTGGAACATCCCGTGGTTCAGGGCGTGGAACCCGGCGAGGGTGACGAACTGGAACCGATAGCCCATCGCGCCGAGCTCGCGCTGGAACCTCGCGATGGTCGCGTCGTCGAGGTTCTTCTTCCAGTTGAAGGAGGGCGAGCAGTTGTAGGCGAGCATCTTGCCCGGGAACTTCGCGTGGATCCCCTCCGCGAAGCGCCGCGCCTCGCGCAGGTCCGGCGTCTGGGTCTCGCACCAGATCAGGTCCGCGTACGGCGCGTAGGCCAGGCCGCGGGCGATGGCCGTGTCGACGCCGGGCCGCATCCGGTAGAACCCCTCCGCGGTGCGCTCGCCCTTCTCGATGAACGGCGCGTCGTACGGGTCGACGTCGCTCATGACGAGCTTCGCGCCCTCGGCGTCGGTGCGCGCCACGAGGATCGTCGGCACCCCCATGACGTCGGCCGCGAGGCGCGCCGCGTTGAGCGTGCGGACGAACGTCGAGGTCGGCACGAGCACCTTGCCGCCCAGGTGGCCGCACTTCTTCTCGGAGGCGACCTGATCCTCGAAGTGCACCCCGGCGGCGCCCGCCTCGATCATGGCCTTCATGAGCTCGAAGGCGTTGAGGGGGCCGCCGAAGCCGGCCTCGGCGTCGGCGACGATGGGGGCGAACCAGTACGTTCCGTCCTTCCCCTCGGAGTGCTCGATCTGGTCCGCGCGCTGCAGGGCGCGGTTGATGCGCCGGACCACCTCCGGGACCGAGTTCGCCGGGTAGAGGCTCTGGTCCGGGTAGGTCTGACCGGCGGAGTTGGCGTCGGCCGCGACCTGCCAGCCCGAGAGGTAGATGGCCCGGAGGCCCGCCTTCACCATCTGCACGGCCTGGTTGCCGGTGAGCGCGCCGAGCGCGTTCACGTACGGCTCGCCGTGGAGGAGGTCCCACAGCCGGTTCGCGCCGAGCCGCGCGAGCGTGTACTCGATGCGCACGGAGCCGCGGAGCTTCTCGACGTCCTCCCGCGTGTAGCGGCGGACGATGCCCTCCCAGCGGCGCGGGTCGGGGTGGTGCGGCGCGGGCGAGTCGGCGAGGCCCTCCGTGCCGCCGGCGAGCATGCGCGCCTTCTCCTCGCCCTCGGCCTCGAGCAGCTCGTAGGAGGGGAGGGTGATGAACTCGACGAAGTCCCCCTGCGTGCTGATGCGCTCGAAGAGCGCGCGCGCCTCCTCGAAGCGGCCGCCCTGGAACGCGGCGTCCCCGACCTCGAGGCGGATCCGATCCATCTCGTCGGCGAGCACGGTGCGGAACCGCTCGACCGTGAGCGGCGCGCCGTCGTCGAGCGTCGCGCCGTGGTGGATCCACTGCCACGCGAGCGAGCGGGAGATCTCCACCGTCGCGGCGTCCTCCATGAGGCCGTAGATCGGGACGCAGCCGGTCCCGCGGAGCCAGGCCTCGAGGTACTGGACCGAGACGCGGATGTCGTGGCGGAGGCCCGCCTCGGTACGCGGGCCGTCCGGCACCTCGAGCAGGTCGCGCGCCGTCACGCGCACGTCCTCGCGCTTGCGGTGGAGCTGGTTCGGCGTCTTCATGTGCTGGTCGAAGATCGCCCTGGCGATGGGCACGAGGCCGGGGTGCGCCACCCAGGTGCCGTCGTGGCCGTCGGTCACCTCGCGGAGCTTGTCGGCGCGCACCTCGGCGAGCGCGGCCTCGTTCGCCGCCGGATCGTCCTCGATCGGGATCTGCGCGGCCATGCCGCCGATGGCGTGGACGTTGCGCCGGTGGCACGTCTGGATGAGGAGCTGCACGTACGCGCGCAAGAACCCCTTGTCCATGGTGATGTGCGCGCGGTCCGGCATGACGTGCTTCGCGTCCGCGCGGAAGCGCTTGATGGTCGAGAAGATGTAGTCCCAGCGCCCGCAGTTGAGGCCCGCGGAGCGCTCGCGCAGCTCCCACAGGATCTCGTCCATCTCGAACGCGGCGGGGAGGGTCTCGATGAGGCAGGTGGCCTTGATCGAGCCCCTCGGGAGGCCGAGCCGTTCCTCGCCCAGGGTGAACACCTCGTTCCACACGCGCGCCTCGAGGTGGCTCTCGAGCTTCGTGCAGTAGAAGTACGGGCCGGAGCCCTTCGCGAGGAGCCGCCGCGCGGCGCTCGAGAGGTAGATGCCGAAGTCCCACAGCGCGGCGCTGACGGGCCTCCCGTCCACGCGCACGTGCTTCTCGAGCAGGTGCCAGCCCCGCGGGCGCACCATGAGGACGGCGGTCCGGTCCCCGAGACGGTGGCGCTCGGCGGTCTCGGGGGCGTCGTGCTCGATCGTGCCCTCGACCGCGTCCCGGAGGTTCACCTGGCCCTCGACGACGTTGCGCCAGGTGGGGGAGCTCGAGTCCTCGAAGTCCGCCACGAAGACGTTCGCGCCGGAGTCGAGCGCGTCGATGATCGTCTTGCGGTCCAGCGGGCCGGTGATCTCGACCCGACGGTCCTGCAGATCGGCCGGGAGCGGCGCGACGGTCCAGTCGCCGGCGCGGACGTGCTCGGTGCCGGAGAGGAAGCTCGGCCGCTCGCCGGCGTCGTAGCGGCGCTGCAGCTCGCGGCGCCGCTCGAGCAGCTGCTCCACGCGCGGGCGAAAGCGGCGCACGAGGTCCGCGACGAGCGCGAGCGCCTCGCGCGTGAGCACCTCCTCGGCGCGTCGCGGCAGGGCGCCGCGGATCTCCATGCCGGGCGGAAGATCGAGCGGCGGGGTCTCGGGGGTGGGCATCCGGGAGGCTCCTCCTGATCGAAAGGTTGTCCTGATTTCGATCAAGCTCAATACGGAGCGCGCGAGACGCTCGGGCCGCCCGGACGGCCCGAGCCAGGCTGGGGGCGGCCAGCAGGCCGCGAGGGCCCGCTAGCCCGCCACGCCGAACCGCTCGGACGAGCGCTCGAGCCGGCGCACCGGACGGACGAGCGCGTCGTGTGTCGCGCCGGTGGCGAGCCGCAGGAAGGCGTAGCGGTCGAGCTCGAGCGCGCCCGCGAGCGACTCGGCGAGCCGCTCGAGGCGCCGCGCCTCGAGCCGGCTGCGCTCGCTCGAGGCCCGCTCGGCATTCACCGCGCTCTGCTCGAGGGCGCGGATGCGGCGGCGGGCGTCGGCGCGGTCGGACTCGATCCGCTCCAGGTCGGCGCGGGCCTGCTCGACGATCTCGATCCGGCGCGCGCGCTCGGAGACGTCGCGGGCGAGGGCGCGATCCCAGGCGAGGGCCGCGTCGAGGGCGGCGTCGCGGGTGGCCTGGAGGCGCCCCGCGACCCGGACGAGGAGGGCGCCCGCGAAGGGGACGATGGCGAGGAGCGCCACATGGGCGAGCCGGTTGGGCGCGGTCGCGGCGGCGGCGACGCCTCCGGCGAGGAGCGCCGCGAGGAGCGCCGCGGTGCCGCCGAGGCCCCGCCGGCTCGCGCCGTCCGGGCGATCGAGCTGGGCGGCGCGGTCGAGCGAGACGGCCGCGAACGCGAACACGGCGGCGGCGGCGCCGAGCGCGAAGACGAGCGCCATGCCCACCGGGACGGGCGACGCGTTCAACGCCTCGACGATGCTCGCCGGGTCGACGCCTTGCGCGGACAGGATCGGGCCGGAGAAGAAGAAGGCCTCGGCGACCACCAGCGCCAGCACGAAGCCCCGCAGGATCGCGGCGGGCGCTGGAGACGGGACGGGCGGCCGTCCGAGCTGCTCGGGGGTCGCGTCCACGGTGGCGGGGGCGGGCACCTTGCCCGCGGCGAGATCGTCGGCGAGGGCGCGCGCGAGCGTGTCGGCGCGGGAGCGCGCGGCCTCGGCGCGCGCGTCGAGCGCGGCGAGCGCGGCCAGCGCCTCGCGGATCTCCTGCGCCGCGAACGGGCCCTCGCGCTCGACGAGGGCCTTCATCCAGCGGGTCTGGTCGTCCGTGCGGGGCTGCGCGGCGTACGACGCGGCGTACGACGCGCCGTAGGTGGCCGGGATGGCGGGTGCCGCGTGGACGCGGGCGCGCACCACCGGCTCGCCGCCCTCCACGTCGACGACGACCGGCAGGTCCTCGAGCGTGACGGGGAGCCGCGAGGCGTACTTCGCGAGGCGGTTGCGGAGGAAGTCCTCGAGCCGGACACCCGAGCGGACCGCGAGGCGCGCCTCGACCGCGACGTCGAGCCGCGACCGCGAGACCTTCACGTCGGGCAGCGGCTTCGGCATCTTCGCCGCGGCGCGGGCTGCGGCGCGCCGCCGCGACGCCTCGAGGGCGAGGTCGAGCGCTCGGCGCCAGGCCGGACCCTTCCGCCGCTTGAACTCCGCCACGAGGCCGACGTTGTCGTCACCGACGTGCATGGACTCGATGCCTCCGTTCCCCACCCGTCGCCGAACCTATGGAGGGCAAGCGAGCCCTGGAAGCCAACCCGGCGGGGCGAGCCTGGAGGGGCTCGGTGGAGAGACGTACGGGCGGCGCAGGAGGGCAAAAACCGAGCGTGCCCTCGCCCGCGCGAGCGCTTCGGATCGCGACGCGCGAATACGAAATGATCGCAGCGGCGCAAGGAGAATCGGAGGGGATCACCCCTCGCGTGCGCGCGCGGCCGATCGCTCGGGCCTGTGACGGGGGCTTGCCGGCATCCTCGCTCTGCCAGGTTCACTGCGAGCGCCCGCCCGGTGCCGTGGGAATTAGGGGAACGGGCGGGCGGTCGCTCCAGGGTCGGCGGGAAGGGGGACGACGGGCGGGGGAGCGGGGGGCGCCGGCGTTCGATGGCGACCCGACGCCCGGAAGCGTACGCCCCCGACCCGAGCCAGCCGGGCGGGGGCGATCGTTCGTCGCGAATGGGCCGAGCTACCCGCGCGCGTAGACCTCGAGCGCGGCGGACGTCGCGGTGCCCGGCTTCGGCCCCTTGCCCTGCTTCGCGAGGGCCTGCTCGATCGCGGCGAGGACCACGAGGACGCTCTCCTGCCGCGAGCCCTCGCCCATGAGGCCGATGCGCCACACCTTGCCCGCGAGCGGACCGAGGCCGCCGCCGATCTCGATGCCGTGGTCGGCGAGGAGGGACTTGCGGACCGCTGCCTCCTCGATCCCGGCCGGGACCTGCACGCAGTTCAGCGTCGGGAGCCGGCGCCCCTCCTGCGCCTGCGGCGAGCACCCCAGCGCGGCGAGGCCCGCCATCAGCGCGGCCGAGTGGCGGCGGTGGCGCGCGAAGCGCGCCTCGAGCCCCTCCTCGTGGACGATCCGGAGCGCCTCGCGGAGCGCGTAGACCATGCTGATGGGCGCGGTGTGGTGGTAGGCGCGCTTCCCCTCCGCCCAGTAGTCCGCGATCATCGACGCGTCGAGGTACCAGCTCTGCACCTTGGTCTTGCGCGCGCGGAGCGCGTCGAGCGCGCGCGGCGAGAGGGTGAGCGGCGCGAGCCCGGGCGGGCAGGAGAGGCACTTCTGGGTGCCGGAGTAGCACGCGTCGATCTCCCACGCGTCCACCTCCACCGGCACGCCGCCCAGCGAGGTGACGGTGTCCGCGACGAGGAGCGCGCCGTGGGCGTGGCAGAGCTTGCCGAGCCCCTCGAGCGGCTGGTGCGCGCCGGTCGAGGTCTCGGCGTGGACGATGCCGACGGCCTTCACCTGCTCCTTCTTCAGCGCCTCCTCGACCCGTCCGAGGTCGCAGGTCTGGCCCCACGGGATCTCGATCTTCACGAGCTTCGCGCCGCAGCGGCCGACGATGTCGGCCATGCGGTTGCCGAAGACGCCAGCCGCGACGACGACGACCGTGTCGCCGGGCTCGACGACGTTCACGAGCGCAGCCTCCATGCCGGCCGACCCGGTGCCCGACAGGGCGATCGTGAACGGGTTCTGGGTCCGGAACGCGGCGCGGAGCTGGCCCTGGACCTCGTTCATGATCTCCAGGAACTTCGGGTCGAGGTGACCGAGCAGCGGCGTCGACATGGCGCGCAGCACGCGCGGGTGGACGGGGCTCGGCCCGGGGCCGAGGAGGAGGCGGGCGGGCGGCGACAGCTCGGGGACGTTCATGTCGGGGACCTCGTGGTTGCGGGCGCGCGGCGGCGAGCGGCGCGCCTCTTCGAGAGCGCGAATCGGATACAGATACACCAGCGGGAGATTCGCGGCCCAGGGGTCATGGGGGCTCTGCGGGCCCGATCGTCCGGCCGGGGGAGGGGCGCACGCGCGCGGACGGTGGAGCGGGCTCTCGCGCTCGGGTCCGACCGCGGGGTGGATCATCCGCCCCGCAGCCAGAGCTCCACCTGTCCCACCGCGTAGGGCACCGCCGCGTCGACGCGCAGCACGCGAGGCCCGAGCGAGAACGGCTCGAAGCCGCGCGCGCGGAGCGCCTCGGCCTCGTAGGGCGTCCAGCCGCCCTCCGGACCGATGGCGACGCAGGCCCGCTCGGAGAGCGGCGTGAGCGTCTCGAGCGGCGCGCTCCCGGCCGGATGCGCGAGGAGCCGCGACCGCTCGGGGAACGTCGCGTCGAGCTCGTCCTCCACGAACGGCTTGAAGAAGCGCCGGAGCGACACCTCGGGGAGGATCGTGTCCTTCCCCTGCTCGAGGCCGAGGACGAGCTCCGCGCGGATCGCCTCGGGCGCGAGGACCGGCGAGCCGAAGTAGCTCTTCTCGACGCGGTAGCTGCCGAGGAGCACGAGCCGCTTCACGCCCATGGAGGCGACCGCCTGCAGGACGCGGCGGAGGATCTTCGGGCGCGGCACCGCCGCGAGGAGCGTCACCTTCGCGGGCGGCGGCGGGGCGCGGTCGAGGCGCGGCGCGATCACCACCTCGGTGCCGGAGGCGTGGAGCACCTCCGCCTCTCCCATGCGACCGCCGACGACGCCCGCCTGGATCCGATCGCCCGCGACGGCGCGCAGGACCTCGCGGACGTGCAGCGCGCGGCGGCCGGACAGGCGGGCGACGCCGTCCGCCGCAAGCTCGGAGGGCTCGAGGAGGAGGAGGTTCACGGGAGCGCCAGACTACACCGCGCCGGCTCCGGCGCACCGCGCGCGGAGCCCCGGCCGGGCGCCGGGCCGGACGACCGGGTACAATCCTCTCGATGCCCGCTGATGCCGCCGCGTCCTGGACCCTCATCTCCGTCCTCTTCTCGTCCATCCCGCTCTCCGATTCGCTCGCCGCGGCGCTGCACGACGCGGCGGTGGAGCTGTACCGGCGCGACGACTCCGTGGGGCAGGTCGCGGGCGATCTCGCGAACGGCCGGGTCGTCAACCTGAAGCGGACGATGCAGCTCGGCGCGATCACGGGCCCCGCGTTCGAGGCGAAGCTCGACACCGAGCGCGGCGCCGGGACGGTCCGGTACCTGCTCACGCGCCAGGGCCTCGAGCTGCTCGGCCTCTCCGGCGAGCGGCCGCGCGGCGGCTATCTGAACTGAGTCAGCTTCAACGGGGCCCGCGCTCCGGCCCCGCCGGTTCGGCGCGGGACCCGCCCGGGCCGGCGCACTCCGCGCGCGGTGGCGTGTCGCCCGACATCGCCTCACCGGCACGCCTGCGCCGTACCTCGGTCGCGCGACCGGCCCGCGCGCGCGCGCGGGGTAGGCTCGCGAGTCGATGCCCTCGAGCAGGCGAGTCCTCCTCATCGAGCAAGACGCGGCGGTGCGCGCGTCGCTCTCCACGGCGCTCACCGGGCGCGGGGCGGAGGTCGTCGTCGCGAGCGACGGCGAGGACGGGCTCGCCAGGCTCGCCTGCGGCGAAGCGCCGGCGGTGGTGCTCCTCGGTCTTCACCCGCCACGCCGCGGGGACGACGCGTTCATGCGGGCGATCCGCGCCGATCCGCGCTACGCCGACGTCCCGGTCATCACGATGGCCGGCGACGGGCCCCACCGTAGGGGGCCCACGCCCTTCGACGTCGACGACGTGCTCGCGCTCGTGCTGTCGCTCTGCGATCCCGATCGCGCCTGAGCGAGCGCACGGCGGTCGCCGACGTTGGCGCGTGCGCGCCGCGCGAACGCTCGCGCTGCTGCCGAGAAACCCTCATTGGGCTTGACGCCCCGTTACGGGCATGCCCTTCGGGAGCGTCGCTCCCAGCGTGAGCACCGGGAGGGGAATCCCCGATGAAGGGTCGTCTCGCGCGGTTCGCCCTGGTGGGGCTGTCCGGGGTCGGGGTGAACCTCGCCGCGCTGCACCTCTTCGCCGGCGTGCTCGGGATCCAGGAGGTCGTCGCCTCCGCCCTCGCCATCGAGACGAGCATCGTCACGAACTTCCTGCTGAACGACGCGTTCACGTTCCGCGATCGCCGCGAGCTCGGCGCGGGGGTGGTGAGCCGCCTCGTGCGCTACCACGCGGTGAGCCTGGCGGGCGGCGTGGTGCAGCTCGTGGTCTTCGGGCTCGCCGCGCTGGCGCTCATGCGGACCCTCGGCCGGGCGGAGCTCGGGGGCCTGCGGTACCTCGCCCAGAGCGCGGGCATCGCCCTCGCCTTCGCGGCGAACTACCTCGGGAGCCTCCGCTTCGCGTGGGGGCCGCCCGGGGCGGGCGCGCCGCGTCCGGCGCTGTCGCTGCGGCGACCGGGGGCCTGGATCGCCCCCACGATCTTCGCCGGGATCCTCGTCCTGCACATCCTGCCGATCTGGCTCGTTCACTACTTCCCGACCCAGGACGGACCGCTGCACGTCGAGAACGTCCTCTCGCTCATGCGCTACCGTCACTCGCCGCTCCTGCAGCACTGGTACCTCGCGAACTGGGGCGCGCAGCCGAACTGGCTCACGCAGGCGCTCCTCGCCGGGCTCCTGCAGGTCGTCGGCCCGCTCACGGGCGAGAAGCTCGTGCTGACCGGCTACACGGTGCTCTTCCCGCTGGGCTTCCGGGCCCTGCTCCCGCCGGGTCGCGACGGGTGGTGGGCCGCGCTCGCCGCGTTCCCGTTCGTGCACGCGTTCCCCTTCCAGATGGGCTTCTGGAACTTCTGCTACGGGCTCGCGCTGGCGCTCCTCACGGTGGGCTTCTGGCTGCGTAGCCGGGGCCGGCTCGGGCCCTCGCGCTGGCTCGTGCTCGCGCTCCTCTCGGTGCTGCTCTTCCTCGCCCACTCGGTCGCGTTCGCGGGCGCGGGCCTCGCCATCGGGGTCCTCCTGGCCTGGCGCCTCGCCCTCGCGGTCCGCCGCTCCCGCGGGCACGCGGCGCGCCGCCGGCTCGTCGTGCGCGGCTACGCGGTGCGCGCCGGCGCCGTCGCGCTCGCGGCGCTGCCCGGGGCGGCCCTCCTCGGCGCCTGGCTCGTCGCGCACTCGGATCGCGCGTCCTCGCGCCTCCCGATCTACGAGCTCGCGGCCAAGCTCGCGACCGCGTACGCGCTCGTCTCGATCGACCGGCGCGAGATCCTCCTCGCGTGCCTGGTGTCGCTCGTCCTGTTCATCGGCGTGGTGCACCTCGCCCTCGTGCGCGCCACCTCGACGCGCGCGTTCCGGCCGCACGACGGCTGGCTCCTCGCCGCGGTGGCGTTCGCGATCGCGTACTTCGCGGTCCCGGAGGTCGTGGCGGCGGGCGCGCACGTGTCCGACCGGTTCGCGCTGTTCACCTTCCTCTGCGTGGCCGCCTGGATCGCCACCGGCGCGGCGCCCGCCATCGCCGTGCGGCGCCTCGCCCTGGCGCTCGCGGGGATCGCGGTAGTGGCGACGGGCCTCCGCTACGAGAAGCAGCGCCAGATCTCCGCCTACGTCGAGGAGTACGTCGCGGCGGCGGCCGGCCTCGGCCCGGACCGCGTGCTCCTGCCGGTCGCCATCTCGCCCTACGGCCCCGTCGACGAGAACGGCCGCAACCTCGGCTACCGCGTGAAGCCGCTCCTGCACGCGACCGGCTGGGTGGTGGCGCGCAACGGCGGGGTGGACCTCAAGAACAGCCAGGCGTTCACCGATCACTGTCCGCTGCGGTTCCCCGACGATCACAACCCGTTCCTCATGCTCGCCGGCTCGCTCGCGAAGATGGAAGGGACGCCCCCGTGCATCGACCTGCGCGCGGCCGTGGCGGCGCAGGTGGACTACGTCCTCGTGTACGGCGTCACCCCCGACGCGCTCGCGAGCCCGTGCGGCGCGCGGATGGCGCTCGACCTGCGGTCGCGCTACGAGCCCATCGCCCACTCGGCGAGCGGCATGCTCGAGATCTGGCGGCCCAGGCCCGAGGGCGCGCAGCACGCGCAGTACCCCTGACGGCGACCGCCCCCCGCAGACGACGAGGCCCCCCGGCGCGTCGCGCCGGAGGGCCTCGAACGGCTCACGAAAGAGCGGATGCTACTTCTTCGCGGGCGCGGCCGCGGGCTTCGCGGGCGCGGCCGCCGCGGGCGCAGCGCCGCCGGCGCGCTGATCCATCGAGGTGAAGACGACCGCCTTCTTCGCCACGACCTTCCCGTCGGCCTTGGCCGAGTGGCAGACGGCGCAGAACGCGTCCATGCTCTGGCCCTTCGCCGTGTCGACGCGGAGGTACTTGTAGTTGGCGTTCGACGGGTGCGGGTCGTGGCAGCCGACGCACTCGAACCGGCCGTCGCGGAGGAGGTCGCCGGGGACGTTCGCGACCTTCGGGTTCACCGAGGTGAGGCCGTAGGGGTGGCTCATGTGGCCGGACACCGGGGCGTAACCCTGGCCGCCCTTCGAGGTCTCCTCGTGGCAGCCGAGGCAGAGCGCCGTCGATCCGGTGTATGCAGCCTTCGTGCGGGGGTTCTGCGCCACCTTGTTCGGCGCCACGGCGAAGATGACATCGCCCTTCGCCGTGTGGATGCCGTGGCAGCCGTTGCAGCCGACGCCGTCGTGCCCGCCGAAGGCGAACGCGGAGATGGGCAGCGCGGCCGCGAGGGAGAGGACGAGGATTCGAACGCCGTTCATGTGAAGCTCCTGATGCGTACCGCGGGTTGACACCCTCGATGGGTGCGAAAGCGCGCGGACTGTACGCAAACGGGTCGCCTGGCTGCCTTGATGGAGAGCAACCGGGCGAGCGCTCGGATCAGGGGCCGTGGTCGGGCTCGAACGCACCGGTGCGCCAGCCGAGCCGGATGGAGAGCAGACGTACCATGAACGCGAGACTTATCCCCGCGAACGCCGCCGTCTCCTCCGGCAGGCGGAGGCCGGCCGCGAGGGCGATGAAGCACAGCACGCCGGTGAGGGCGGCGAGGGCGTAGGCCTCGCCGGGCTTGAAGATGAGCGGCTCCTCGCGGACGAGGACGTCGCGCAGCATCCCGCCGCCCACCGCGTTCACGCAGCCGACGAGCGCCACGGAGACGAGCGGGAGGCCCGCGGCGAGCGATTTCTGCGCGCCCACCACCCCGTACACGCCGAGCCCGAGCGCGTCGATGACCACGATCGCGAGCCGGGCGCGCTGGAAGTGCCGCCCGAAGAACGCGCCGGCGAGGCCGCCGCCGAGCACGCCGAGCAGGTAGCGCCCGTCGGTGAGCACGGCGGGTGGCCCCTGCTGGAGGAACAGCCCGTCGCGGAGGAGCGCTCCGCCGAGCCCCGTCGCGATCGAGAGCACGAGGATGCCGACGAGATCGTAGCGCTTGCGGACCGCGGAGATCGCCCCCGTCACCGCGAACAGGAACGAGGCGGCGACGTCGAAGGCGATGGGGAGATGGAAGCCGCCGCGCAGCACGCGAGCTACTTAGCACGTCGGCGGAGGTGGAGCGCGCGGTCAGAGGGCGCCGAGCATCGGGTCGCGCGCGTGGCGGAGCACCTCCGCGGCGAGCGCGGTGCTCGCGTTCGCGATGTCCTCGACGGAGAGCATGCCGGAGAGGTGCCCGGCGCCGTCGAGCACGATGAGCCGCCGCACCGCGCACGCCTCCATCGCGTGCGCCGCCTCGGCGAGCTCGTCCTCCTCGGTGCAGGCGACGACCTGGGGCGTCATGGCCTCCCGGACGCGGGTGCGTCTCGGGTCTGCGCCCGCCGCGGTCGCCCGCACGGCGATGTCCCGATCGGTCACGATCCCCGAGAGCGTGCCGTCCTCGAGCACGGGGAGGGCGCCGACGCCGAGCTCCTTCATCTTCCGGGCGGCCGCGACCAGCGTCTCGTCCACGCCGATGGTCGCGGCGTTCCGGGTCATCACCTCGCGCACGCGCATCGTCTACCTCCTCGTGCATCGAACCTCACGCGGTCGCGCGGCGCGAGGGGGACCGTCGGGGCGCTCCGGTCGAGGCGGGCAACCCGCCGCGGACCCGCCGGCTCCGCCGGGCGAGCGAGCGGGCGAGGAGCCGTCGTACGATGCCCCATGCCCGAAGCGATGCCCGTCGTCCCCGCGCCGGTGCGGATCGTCCTGCTCCGGCCGCGGAACCCCGAGAACCTCGGCGCCGTCGCGCGCGCGATGAAGAACTTCGGGCTCGCCGACTGGGCCATCGCGGAGCTCGGGACGCACGACTTCGCGACGGCCCGCAGGGTGGCGGTGCACGCGGAGGACCTCCTCGACAGGCCTCGGCTCGTCCGGACGCTCGACGAGGCGGTCGCCGACTGCGCGTGGGTCGTCGGCACCAGCTCCCGGAGGGTGCGCGGCAAGCGGCGCCTCGCCCCCGCGGCGGTCGCGCGCGAGGCGCTCGAGCGCGCCCCGGCGGGGCGGACGGCGATCGTCTTCGGCGACGAGCGCAGCGGTCTCACGAACGACGAGGTCCTCCGTTGCCACGACCTGTCCTCCATCCCGACGGACGAGGCGCAACCCTCGGTGAACCTCGCCCAGGCGGTGCTCCTCTATGCCTACGAGCTCAGGCGGGCGGCGCTCGAGGCGCACGCGCGGGCTCCCACGTCCCCGCCCGCGGGCGCGACGGACGCGGAGCTCGGGAGCCTCGAGGCGGCGCTGCGCGCGGCGCTGCGGGCGGGCGGATTCCTCGCGGGACCGGAGCGGCACGCGGTGCGCGACCTCGTCGCTCCCCTGCGGCGCGCGCGGCTCACGCAGCGGGAGGCGAGGCTTTGGTCGGCGGCGCTGCGGACGCTGGGGAGGGGAGAGGGGTAGGTCGGGGTCTCGGTCTCACGTCCCCACCGGCACCCTCCTCGCGCGCTCCGCCGCCTCGCCGATCCGCGGCAGCGTTTCCCCTCCCACTCCCTCGACCACGATCGACGCCGCGGCCGCGCCGAGGCGCGCGGCCTCGACCGGGTCGTCACCGCGGGCGAGCGCGAGCAGGAAGGCGGCCGCGAACACGTCGCCGGCCCCGGTCGGATCGACCTCTCGCGTGGGGAACACCCCCACGACGAACGTGCGGTCGCGCGTCGTCACCGTGCAGCCGGCGGCGCCCCGCGTGAAGACGACGATCGGCACCGCCGCGGCGAGGCGCGCGAGGAGGTCGTCCTGGCCGGCGAGGTCGTCCTCTCCGACGAACGCGGCGGTCACGCCGGCGAGCTCGGCGGGCGCGAAGGACCAGCGCGGCTGCACGACGGTGCCGTCCGCCGCCACGGCGCGCACGAGCCCCTGGACGCCCAGCCCCACCACCCGTGCGCCGGCGACGTCGGCGAACGCACGCGGCGCCACCTCGCCGAGGACGGGCGCGAGGTGGAGCACGTCCGCGCCGCGCCAGGCCACGGGGAGGGTGGCCGGATCGAGCGGCGGGGCGGAGGCCTCGACCCGCTGCCGGCGGGCGCCGCCCGGCGCGTGCATGTTGACGAAGAGGGTCGTGCGCGCCGCGGGCGCGATGATGGACTCCACCCCGGCGAGCGCGCGCTCCGGATAGTCGGCGCCGGCGGCCGTGAGCACGCGCGCCCGGGCGCCGAGCGCGCGGAACGTGTGCGCCGCGTACCACGCCGATCCCCCCGGGACGAGCCGCCCGGCGACACGGTCGAGCGTCACGTGGCCGCAGACGACGGCGGCCGGCCGCGCCGCGGAGGTGGGCAGGTCGAGCATCGCGACGGAGCGTACCACCCGTCCCGGCGGTCGCGGCCACGCGAGCGGAGCCGCGCGACCCGTCCGCCGCGTGCCAGGTCACGCGCCGTCGATCGTCGGCCCGGGCCGCCGTACCGGCGAGCGGACGCGGGTCAGGGCAGGATCTCGAGCACGCGCGCGTGCCGGAGCGGGCCGTCCTCGATCTCCACCGTCGTCGGGACGTCGTAGGACGCCCGGACGGCGAAGCCCTCGCGCGGAGCGTAGGTGCGGCCCGCGTCGCCGGCGAGGACGCTCACGCCGCGCGCGGCGAGCCGGCGGAACCACGCGAGGCTCCTGGCGGCGAGCGACCGCTCGTAGAAGACGTCGCCCGCGAGCACCACCTCGACGCCGGGGAGCGGCGCCTCGATCGCATCGCCCGCGCGGAACTCCGGCGCGACCCCGTTCAGCGCAGCGTTCACCCGCACGGCCGCCTCGCAGAACGGGTCGAGGTCGAGCGCGAGGACCCGCGCCGCGCCGGCGCGCAGGGCCGCGATGGCGACGAGACCGCTGCCCGTCGCGAAGTCCGCCACCGAGCGTCCGCGAACGAGGTCGGGGTGGTCGAGCACGTGGCGCGCGAGCGCCTGGCCCCCCGCCCACGGGAACGCCCAGAACGGCGAGTCGTCCCAGCCCGCCAGCTCGGCCGCCGTCGCATGCCACAGCGGCGTCAGCTCGCTCGCCTGGTGAATCATGATCTCGGGGGCGAGGGGCACGGGCGCGGGCGCAGTGCGCTCCCGGACGAATTCGACGAGCTCTTCGAGCGTTCGCAAACGAGCACGGAACAGACCACGCCACCGCCGGCGCCTGCAACCCAGGCGGGCAGGGTGCGCCCACCTCGCCGCACCCGGAGGCGGCTCCCCTTGGGGCACTTGGTGGCTCGTCTGCCGTGACGGAGGTTGGCCGCAAGGGTCATGTGGACCGTCATTCGTTTCGCGCTCTCGGGAGCGGATCCTGCGCCGTACCGCGCGGCCTTCGACCTGCTCCGGCGCTCCGGCTTCCAGCCCCATCGCCGCCCCGAGGACGCCGGGACGTGCGAGGTCTTCCCCGCCTCCGTGGTCGCCGATCTGCTGCAGGATCCCGGCGTCGTCTCGCGGGCGATCTTCGAGGCGCTCGCGGGCGCGCGGCTGCGGCCGGTGATGGTGGCGGGCGCGCACGTGGAGGTGCGCGCTCGCGCACGCCCCGAGCCGCCCGTTGCGCCTCGCTGATCCATCGGGCGACGTTCGTCGATCGAGTGGCGGGCCGCTCCGGCGGCCGTGGAGGGCCTGATGGACGCACCCGACCGGCGGCGGTTCTCGCGCATCCCCTTCCACGCGGGCGTGGAGCTGCACGTGGAGCGCGGCACCGCGCCCGCGCGACTCCTCGACATCGGCCTCAAAGGCGCGCTCGTCGAGGTGGGCGAGGGGCTCGACGTCGAGCGCGGCGACCCGTGCGCGCTGGCGCTCCGGCTGGAAGGCGGTGAGGTGGTGATCCGGATGGACGGTGCCATCGCGCATCGCGAGGGGAGGCGCGTCGGCGTGCGCTGGTACGCGATCGACCTCGAGAGCATCGCCCACCTCCGCCGCCTCGTGGAGCTGAACGTCGGCAGCGACGTGCAGGGCGAGCTCGCGGCGCTGGTGGGGAGCGCGTAGGCGAGGCGCCTCGAGCAGGACCCGACCCTGAGACCCTCACTGCCCCGCATGGCCGCCGGCGCGTCGACGCGCGGGCGGACCTCGGCCGCTCACGGACCGTGAGGGAGAGCTTCCGCTGAGGGCTCCTCGCCCGGGATGGGATCGACCCGGCGGAGGATCCGGCCGATCGCGCGCTCGAGCTCGTCCCGCACCCAGCGCGGCGGGTCGTAGGGGTCGCGCCGGAGCCGGCGGAAGAGCGACTCGAGGCCGCGCCGCTCGCCGCGCGCGAACTCCGCGACGAGGCCGGCTCGGCCACCCCCCGCGCCGGCCGTCTCGACCGCGATGGGCCCGCGCCGCGCGTGCGTGCGGCGGACCACGCTGTCGTAGTGGAGGAGCGCGCGATCGAGGAGGACCCACGGGAAGTTCGGCTGCGCGTGCGGACCGATGCGGAAGCGGCGCGCGCCGGACCAGTAGCGCTGGACGTCGAGGAGGAGGCCGGGGATGCCGGGCGCGCCGATCGAGCGGACGCGCGCGTAGCGCCTCCCCACGCCGTACAGCGCGCCGCCGCCGCCGAGCGCGCCGCCGAGGACGGTGCCCGCGAAGATGCTCGCGCCCCCGACCGCCGCGTCCACCGCGCCGCCGATGGCCGCGCCGGCCAGCGCGCCGGCGGCGACGAGCTGCGCGGGAGAGAGCCCGAGCAGCTTCCAGGCCTCCTCGGCGAAGAGATCCTGGCGGTACACGGGCCGCTCGAGGCCGGGGCCCTCCTCGAACCGCGCCTCGCGGTGGCCGTACAGCGCCTCGACGCGGCGGCGCGCCTCCTCCTCGCGGGCGCGGAGCGCGTCGTGGAAGCTCCGCTCGAGGCGGTCGCGCTGCTCCTCGATCGCGGCCTCGTCCTCGACCGCGAGCTCCTCGGTGTGCGTGAGCGCGTCCACGAGGAGGCCGGAGACGAGGGCGGCCGCCTCCGCCCGGCGCCGGCCACGCTGGGCGACGAGCGCGGCGACCGCCTCGTCCACCGCCGCGCGCCAGTCGGGCCGCAGCTCCCGGAAGACCTGCAGGAGGTTCACCCGCTCCTCGAACGAGACCGAGAACGCGTCGAAGTCGCGCACGATCTTGAAGTGCTGGTCGAGCGCGCGGTGCCACTCGGCCGCGTGGTCCTCTGCGCCGATGCGGTTGACGAGCGCCATCCCGGGCCGGCCCGTCCAGCGGAGGATCTCCATCTCGGCGTCGTAGTTCGGCCGATACGGGTGCGTGCCGTCGACGACGTAGAGCACGCTCGCGCCCGCCAGGATCGGCGCGAGCAGGCGGCACTCCTCGACGAGCTCGGAGGTGCCCTCGAAGGCACGCACGAGCTCGGCGACGCGCGCGGGCCGCTCCGCCGCGCTCACCTCGCGAGCGCGCAGCCAGGCGAGGGCGCGCGGAGCGTCCTCGAACCCGGGCGTGTCGACGAGCACGAACAGGGTCCGCCCGTCCACGCGGACGGGGAACTCGCGCACCTCGGTGGTGGTCCCCGGGCGCGGGTCGATGCGCACCGAGTCGTCCTCGGCGAGCGTCGCGACGATGCTCGACTTGCCCTTGTTCACGCGGCCGACGACCGCGAAGCGCGGGACCTCCGGGGTCACGGCGCCCCCTGGAGAGGCTCGACCGCGAGGTACGGGTCCTCGAGCCGGGCGAGCCCGTCTCGCCAGGTGCGCACGCTCGCCTCCGTGGCCGGACCGACGCGGTCCTCCCTCACCTCCGCCACGAGCACGAGCAGGTGCCGCCGCGGGCCCAGGGCGCCGCGCAGCTCGCGCACGAGCCTCAAGGCCGCCCGATCCGGCGCCTCGAATCCCTCGGCGACCACCACCACCGGCTCCGCCCCGTCCACCGCGGCGAGCCACCTCGCGCCGAGCTCGTCGCGCCCGTCGCGCCCGCCGGCGGCGTGGACGCTCGCGATCTCGCGCCGGACCTGGCGGGCGATGGCCGCCTCGAGGGCGGGGTGCGCCGGGACGTCGCGCCAGAGCACCACCGCGCAGCGCGTGCCCGCGGGCGGCGCGACGCCCGGGACCGTCGCCGGGATCACCGCAGGCGGCGCGGCCTCGGGGAGGACGGCCCCGGTCTCGACGTGCGGCTCGGCGAGCCGGGCGAGGACGCGCGCGATCTCCGCGTCGTCGAGCGGAAGGCGGGCGAGCAGCCTCGCGGCGCGCAGGCGCGCGACCGCGAGCGCGACGGCGCGCGGGAGGAGGCCGTAGGTCGCGACGGCCGCGAGGAGGAAGCGCCACCACTCCCCGACGAGCGCCGGGTCCGCGGCACGGCCTGCCCCGGCGTGGAGGTAGGCGCCCTCGAGCCGCGAGTAGCGCGTCGCCTCCACCAGCGCGAGCGACGGCGCGGCGTCCGGCCAGAGCGACGCCCAGGGCCGCGCCAGCGCCGAGACGAGGGCGTGGAAGCGCGGCGCGTCGAGGTCCACGAGCGTCGTGCTCCACGCGAAGGCGATGTCGGAGAACACCACGAGGCGCAGGCACCCGAGGAGCGCCCCGACGTTGAAGGCGACGCCGAAGGTCTGCGTCGCGCCGAGCAGGAGCCACGGCTCCACGGAGTGGTACAGCGAGCGCCGGCTGCGCAGCCGGTGCCAGAGCGCGCGCCACTCCTCCGCGCGCGCCTGCCCCGCCGCGCGTCCGGCGAGGCGCGGGTAGAGGGCGCCGATCGCCTCGCGGAAGACGCCCACGAGCGGCGCGCCCAGCGTCGCGAGCGGGAAGAGGAACGCGGCGAGGAGGAACAGGAGCAGGAGCACCTGCGCGCCGACGAGGACGAGCAGCACGTCCCAGACGTTCACCGGGTGCTCGCCGGTGTAGCCGAGGAGCGCCGTCGCGGCGCCCCAGCCGAGCGCGAGCCCGATCGCCGCGAGCGCCAGCCGGACGCCGGCCAGGGCGCGGGACACCGTGCGGCCGGGGAAGAGGAGGCTCGGCTCGCGCTCGCGGAGCTGGGCGAGCCAGCGGGCGAGCACGTCCCCCCGGTCACCGGCGAGGGACGCTCCACGCATCGCCTCGCGGTCGCGCCGCTCGAGCGCGCCCGCGGGCGCGTCCCGATCGCGGGCGAGCTGGGCCTCGAGGTCGATGAGGTCGGCGAGCGTCACGGCAGGTCGCCGAGGGAACATAAGGGATCGGCGCGCCCGGGTCGCGCCTCGCGGGTGCGCTCGACCCGGGTCGCGCTGCCCGCACCGAGCCCCGACCTCGCCCGCGCCGCTCGAGCCGGGCAGGGCGCCAGGAAAAGCGGCAGGTTGGGCCCCGCGCCTCCGAAGTGCGCGCCTGCGCCGCAGGCGGCCCCCGTCCTGCATCCCGGTGACTGAGGGTACGTCCTGCAAGGGTAGGTGAACGTGATGAAGCTGCGGCTCAGCGGGAAGGTGCTGGGACTCCTCGTCGTGGCGGTGATCTTCGTCGCGCTGGTCGGCGGCGCCGGTCTCGTCGCGACGGCCTCGATGGCCGGCGTGGTCGGCGACTACGCAGGCGCGAAGGTGCCCCAGCTCGTCGCGGTGTCGCGACTCGCCACGGCGGTGGGGCGCGCCACCGGCGCGGCGTCGGCGGTGGAGAACGGCACCCTCGAGCCGGAGGTGCACGAGGCGGCGCTCGCGCTCATCGCCGGCCAGCTTCGCGAGGCGGTGGACGCCGAGCGCGCCTTCGAGCGCGGGGGACGGGACGCGGGGGCGAGCCAGATCGCGCCCGCGCTCGATCGGTGGAAGCAGGACCTCGCGCAGCTCGACTCCGCCGCGCGGGCGAGGCGGGACGCAGGCGCGGCGGGCCAGTTCGCGGAGGAGGCGGGGGCCCAGCACGACGTGACGGACGCGTTCGAGCGCCTCCGCGTGGACGCGCAGCGGCTCCTCGAGGTGGTGGACGCGAGCGCCGTGGCGACCCGCACCGCCGCCGACGCGAGCGCGGCGCGCGCCCGCGACGCCGAGGCCGGCGCCCGGCGCGACATCGCCGTCGTGTTCCTCCTCGCGACGGCGGCGCTCGCCTCCGCCGGGGCCTTCCTCGTCCGCGCCATCCGGCGCGGCCTCCGCTCGGTCGTGGAGGCCGCGGAGCGGATCGCGGCCGGCGACCTGCGCGACGCGGTGGAGGTGACGAGCCAGGACGAGCTCGGCGACCTGCAGGCCGCGATGCGCCGCATGGGCGGGCAGCTCTCGCAGGTCATCGGCGACGTGCGCTCCGGCGCCGCCGCGCTCGCGGCGGTCGCGGGCCAGGTCTCCGCCACCTCGCAGCAGCTCTCGCAGGGCACCGGCGAGCAGGCCTCCAGCGTGGAGGAGACCTCGGCGCTGCTCGAGGAGATGAACGCGTCCATCGGCTCCAACGCGGCGAGCAGCCGGGACGTGGAGCGGATGGCGAGCGAGGGCGCGAGGAACGCCGAGCGCAGCGGCGCGGCGGTCACCGAGACGGTGGGCGCGATGCGCGCCATCGCCGAGCGGGTCTCGATCGTCGAGGAGATCGCCTACCAGACGAACCTCCTCGCCCTGAACGCCGCCATCGAGGCGGCGCGGGCGGGCGAGCAGGGGCGGGGCTTCGGGGTCGTGGCGACCGAGGTCCGCAAGCTGGCCGAGCGCAGCCAGGCGGCCGCCAAGGAGATCGGCGAGCTCGCCGCCCGCTCCGTCGGCGTGGCCGAGCGCAGCGGCGGGCTCCTCGCGGAGCTCGTGACGACCATCGCGACCACCGCCGAGCGGGTGCGCGAGGTCTCGGCGGCCTCGCAGGAGCAGTCGGCCGGGGTCGGGCAGCTCTCGAGGGCGATGACCGTCGTCGATCAGGTCACGCAGCGGAACGCCTCCGCCGCGGAGGAGCTGTCCGCGACCGCCGAGGAGCTCTCCACCCACGCCGACGCGCTCCGGGAGCGCGCCGCCTTCTTCACGGTCGGCGGGGAGGGTGGCGTCGCGGACGCGCTGGAGCACCCGCCCGCGCTCCCCCGCGAAGACCTCCCTCGCCTGCACGCCGCCGGCGCCCGCTGACCGGCGCCGGCCTTCCCCCCGACCCGCGCACTGCCCCACCGGAGGAACACCCATGAAGAAGCTCCTCGCCGCAGCCCTCGCCGCCGCCGTCCTGGGCGCGCTCGGGCAGGCCGCCGCCGCCGAGCCGTACGCCACCACCAAGGACGCCGAGCTGCTCGTGCACCGGGCGGCGCTGTTCATGAAGAAGGAGGGCAAGGAGAAGGCGATCGCGACGTTCAACGACGCGCACGGTCCGTTCATCTACCGGGACCTGTACGTCTTCGCGTACGACCTCGCCGGCAACTGCCTCGCGCACCCGACGAAGCCCGAGCGTGTCGGCAAGAACAACATGGGCGACAAGGATCCCGACGGGAGGTTGTTCGTCCGGGAGCGGATCCTCCTCGCCCGAAAGCACGGCAAAGGCTGGCAGCAGTACAAGTTCAACAACCCCGTCACGAACAAGGTCGAGCAGAAGGTGGCGTACTTCGAGCTCGTGGACGGGGTGGTGCTCGTCGCGGGGGCGTACAAGAAGTAGTCGCCGGGCACCCTCCTGCGCGCGCGCGGCGCGCCCGGCCGCCGTCAGGAGGCGGTCGGCGCCGCCGCCGCGCGCGCCGCCCCGGCGCCGGGGACCTTTCCGGCGGGGCGGAGCGGCGCCGGCTGCCGCGCGCGGCGCGGCAGGACCTCCTCGTGCGTGTAGCGGACGAGGTGCTCGCCGAGCACGGCGAGCGTCACCGCGCGCGGGAGCGCTGCGGGTCCGAGCCGCAGGGCCTGGCCGACGAGGCGCCAGAAGTGGCGGCGGCGCGAGCCGCGCAGGCCGAGGCGCCACAGGGTCCGCGCGAGCGTGGCGAGGGACCCCGGCCTGAGCGGGCTCGGGCGCATCGGCGCGAGCGCGAGGTGCAGCGCGCAGCGACGGAAGTAGGCGTCCTCGTCGTAGAGCTCCGCGAGCAGCCGGCGGTAGCCCTCGAGGAGCTCCAGATCGCCCATGGCGGGCTCGAAGTTGGTCTCGCCGAACTGGTCCCCGGTGGACTCGGCGCGAAGCCGGCCCTCGCGCGCGAGCCGCCTCCAGAGGGCCGTGCCGGGCAGCGCGGTGAGCGTCCCTACCATCGCGCGCGGGATCGGGAGCGCCTGGATGAACGCGCGCTGGCGCGCGAACGTGCCCGCGTCGTCGGCGTCGAAGCCGACGATGAACCCGGCGAAGACCTCGAGCCCCGCGGCCGTGAGGCGCCGCACCGCCTCCGCCGGATCCACGCGCAGGTTCTGGCGCTTGCCGGCCTCCTGCAGGGCGGCGCGATCGGGCGTCTCGATCCCCACGAAGACCGCCGAGAACCCGGCGTCGACCATCGCGGCGAGCAGCTCCGGCAGCGTCGCGAGGTCGAGGCTCGCCTCGGTGTAGAGGTCGAACGGCCGGCCGTGCTCCGCCTGCCAGCGCGCGAGCTCGGGGAGGAGTCGCGCCGCGGCGCGGCGGTTGCCGATGAAGTTGTCGTCCACGAGGAACAGCGGCCCGCGCGCGCCGAGCCGGTGGAGCGCCTCCAGCTCGGCGAGCACCTGCGCGGCCGACTTCACCCGCGGCACGCGCCCGAAGACCTCGATGATGTCGCAGAACTCGCAGCTGAACGGGCAGCCGCGCGACACCTGGATCGCGTGGCTCGCGTAGCGGTCCAGGGCGAGGAGGTCGAAGCGGGGGACGCGCGCGAGGGCGAGGTCGGGCCGGCCCTCGCCGGACGGCGAGAGGACGCGGTCGTGCGCGCCGGGGCGCTCGACCGCCGCGACGAGCCGCTCGAGCCGGCCCTCGGCCTCGCCCTGGAACACGTGGGCCGCCTCCGGGAACCGCTCCGGCGCGATGGTGGGGGCCGGCCCGCCCGCGACCGTGACCTTCCCGAGCGCGCGCGCCCGCGCGAGGACGGCGCGCATCGACGGCGCCTGCACGAGCATGCCCGAGACCAGCACGGCGTCCGCCCAGCGGAGGAGCTCGTCCGGCAGCGCCTCGAGGTGCTCGTCGTGGAGCCGGAGCTCCCAGCTCGCGGGCAGGTGCGCCGCGAGCGTCGCGAGGCCGAGCGGAGGAAGCGCCGCGTCCTTGCGGATGAACGGGAGGCTGTGCCCGTAGCCCCAGTACGTGGGCGGCGTGGAACCCTGCACGAGGAGCGCACGCATTCACGCGGTGTACGCCTCGTCCGTCATCCGCCCGTCACGGTCGCGCGCCATCGGTGGGGTGACCAGGCCGAGGCGGGTCGCGAGCTCGGAGGGGCGCCGGCCGAGAGGCCCCCGCCAAGGGCTCGTCTACCCAGCTCGGGGCACCCCACCGGCGCGCTCGGGGTGCAAACGTCCGCTCCGGCCGTGAGGGGTTGCGGCGAGACGCCGCGCTCGCCATGAGTCGTCGCGGCTCCGCTCCGGGAGCCCGAACGAAGGAGAGATCCATGAAGCTCGTTCTCCGCGCCGCCGCCGCGCTCGCGATCCTGGGCCTCGCGACGCCCGCCTTCCCCTGCGGCGACAAGCAGATGACGACGGCGTCGTCCTCGACGACGGCCTCGACGAAGAGCAAGGCGGCGGTCGCGAAGGCCGACAAGAAGGCGGCGGCGAAGACCGCCAAGGCGGCCCCGCAGAAGGCCACGGCCACGAACTAGCCTCGAAGCTGGCAGCGCCCCCCGCATCGCCACGGGGGGTGGGGCGTCGCCGGGCTCCGGGCCGGCGGCGCCCTTCTTTGCCCTGAACGGCCGAGCGTGATTAGCGATCAGGCGAGCAAAGCGAGCCCGCCGGGGCGACGCCGCGGAAGCGGCGAAGCCGCTCGCGGCGGCGCACGGGACCCGGCGAGCAGGGGTGGGGTCCCCGACGACGGCGGCCAGCCGTCGGCGGGGCGGGGGCGAAGCCGGCGCAGCCCCCGTTCGAAAATGCCTGAACGACAGCGTGATTCGCATCACCGAAGGTGATCGGCGAATCACGAAACTGTCGTTCAGGGCGCTTTGTGCTTCGTGAAGTCGTGCCCGCGCAGCGCGAGACACGGGTCCTCGCGCTCGGCGGCCGGCGTGAACACGACGAAGTCGAACGGGAGCGTCCCCACCCCGAACTCCGAGGCGTAGAGCGCCGGGTCGAGCTTTCCCTGCGAGACCTCGAACAGTCCCACCGAGACGACGCGCCGGCCGGGGAGCTCGCGCTCGAGCGAGGCCGGGACGCCGCGGTCGGTGCGGGCGTGGCCGTTTCCGGTCACGAGGATCGCGCCGCCGGCCGCCTGGCTCACCGCGGCGAGGCGATGCGCCATCTCCGCGTCGCGGGCGCGCTGCGCGAGCGCGAGCCGGTCGAGGATCGCGTCCGGCATCGGCGCGTCGCAGTGCGCGGCCTTCATCTCGGCGCGCAGCGAGGCGACGACCTCGGGGGGGAGCGGCTCCGCCTTCTGGAGCGCGGCGCGGAGCTCCGGGGTGAGCGCCTCCTGGCCCTTCATCGCGATCGCCTTCGCGAGGGGGACGGGCAGGTTCGCGCCGACGATCGGCATGCCCGCCTCGAGCCCGGCGGCGAAGATGGGCCGGTAGATCGCGAAGTCGTACCAGCCGCTGTGCTTCCAGTCGACGGCCCGGGCGATCGCGTCGGGATCGCGCGGGGCGCGGGCGATCGCGGCGTCGATGGCAGGCTGGTCGTCCTCCTCCATCATCTCGAAGGCGAGAGCCGGCCGCTTCCCGGCGGCGCCTATCGCGCGCACCAGCCGCGCCTGCAGCACGTGGTGGTCGGGGTTGTCGTGCATCTCGCCGAGCATGACGACCTCGGCGCCGTCGACCGCGCTCGTGAGCGTGGCCTCGTCGACGAGCCGCCCCGCCCGCGCGTCCCAGATCTTCCCCACGAGCGGGTGCTCGCGGTGGCGCTCGGACATCCACGCGCGCTCCTTCGAGATCGGCTCCTGCAAGAGCTTCTGGTTCGCGGCGCAGGCCGCGGAGAGGATTGCGAGGGCGGACGCGGCGACGAGTCGGTTCGGGCTCACCCGCACAGAGATAGCGCGTCCCGGCGAGGGACGCTCGCGTCCGGTGGGGACGCCGCACCTCGCGTGATGCGGGCGCGCTCCCCCCGCCCCGGGTGGCGCGCGCGTCAGCGCGCCGCGGCCGACGCTGCGGCCGGGTCCTGAAGCTTCACGGCGACCTCGAGCCGCTCGGTGCCGAGGTGACCGCGCTCGACCACCTCGGGGCCGCGCCACGACGTCCAGCCGGGCAGCCCGCGCTGCCACGCGTGGGTCATCTGCCAGAGCTGGAGGCGCGAGTTCGCGAGGTACAGGTAGAGCCCGCGGCTCGGGTTCCACGGGTTCCGCAGGGCGATCGCGAGCCCCTCGTCGGCGCGCCCGTGCAGCGTCCCGTCCCACCGGAAGAAGCCGCGCCCGGCCTCGAACGGCAGCTTGCCCTCGCGCGCGAGCCGCGCGACGAGCGCGTTGTCGGCCGCGCCGCCGAGGACCACGAGGTCGTGCTCGGCGAGGTCGGCGTCGGACACCTCCGCGTCCGCCGCCAGCGGGGGGAGGACCTCGGTGAACGCGTCCGCCACGGTGTCGCGCCAGACGAGCGCGAGCGAGTGGCCGGCCTCGACCTGGCGGGAGGAGCCCCACACGAACAGCGCGCCCGGGAAGTCGTCGAGGAGGTTCGGCAGCACGAACGCGTCGTCGCGCCCTACGGCGGCGTCGCCGCCGAGCGCCACTCGCTGCGGGCGCTCCGAGAGCTCGAACGTGAACGTCCGCGTCGCGGCGGCGGGGACCTCGATCCGCTCGTAGCGGATCGTCTTCTCGCCCCGGATCGCGAGCGTGGAGACGAACGGCCAGGGGTTCGTCTTCTGCGCGATCTCCACGGCGAGCCGGAAGCGGTCGCCCGCGCGCGTGGCGACCGCGGAGAGCACGGGGTCCGGGAGATCGGCGCGCTCGAGCCACGGCCTCACGAACGGCGCGACGTCCTGGCCCGCCGCCGCGGAGAACGTCCGCAGGAAGTCCTCGGTGCGCATCGGCTTCCCCGCGTACCGCTCGTGCACCGCGCGCATGCCCTTCGCGAACGCCGCGTTCCCGAGGCGCAGCCGAAGCTGGTGCAGCGCGAAGGTCCCGCGGATGCGGGGGATCTGGTACGGGCCGTAGCGATCGTAGGCGGGCGACAGCCGCGCCGGCGCGGCGGCGCCCTCGCGCAGCGTGAGCCAGGCGAGGCGCGCGGACAGGTCATCGAGGCCGGCGCGGAGGGCCTCGAGCGCCTTGGCGGGCTCCTCGGGGAGCTTCGCCAGGAGCGCGTGGTACGCGGCCGAGCCGCTCGTGAACCAGGCGTCCGCGTCCGTCGCGGGGAACACCGTGTCCTTCCAGAGGAGCTTCGGATCGTAGGCGAGCGCCGGGGCGATCCCGGCGAGGTCCGGCTTCGGCTTCGCGCCGGGCGCGGCCGCCGCGCCGGACGCCGGGCGGGCCTCCCGCGCCGCGCGGGCGCGGGCGAGGCCGTCCGCCACGACGATGGGGCTGAAGGTCGTGTAGCCGAGCGTGAGGTGCGGGATGGCGTCGGGGAGGTCGGCCGGGATCCACCTCCCGCCCACCCACTTCTCGCGCAGGGTCGTCTTCCCGTAATGGGCCAGGAACACGAGCTTCTCCGCCATCTCCGCGGTGGTGAGCTTGCCGTCGCAGGCGTGGGGGCGGTTGAGCGGCGAGGACGCCCAGAGCCTCACGCCCGCCTCGAGGTCGATCCCGCCCCGGCCGTGCTCCCGGTAGAACTGCTGGAAGGCGATGTCGCGGTTCCAGGCGGGGAAGTTCACGTCCACCGGCGCGTCGCCCGGACCGAGGGTGAGCTCCCGCCGCACGGCGGGATCCCGCGCGTTGTTGTTCGCCCACACGAAGTCGCGGAGCCCGCCCGGCGTGTCGCCGCGGCGGCCGCGCGCGCCGGTGCGCCACAGGCGGCTCGCCTTCGTGCCGAGGAGCAGGCACGCGCCCTCGTCCGTCTTGGCGTCGGCGATCGTCCAGTCGTTCGAGTAGAGCCCGTTGTTCCCGGCGCGCAGCAGCGCCGCGACCTCGTCGATCGAGGAGCCGTACTGCGCCGCCTTGCGGATCCGGTTCGACTGCGGGGTCCCGGCCGGCTCGAAGGGCGTCTGCCCCACGGTCGTCTCGCCGATCACCATCCCCGCGCCGTTCAGGTACCAGTCGGACCCGGAGTGGATGCCGCCCGGGAAGGTCTGCATGACGAGCCGGTGGCCCTTCGCCGGCACGACGTCGAGCACCACGTCCCAGTGCACGCCGGTGTAGCCGTTCCACATGAACAGCTGCCCCATGACGAAGCGGCCGCTGCGCGTGGCCGACCGGGTGGCGACGAACGACGAGCAGCGGTCTCCCTCCGCCTGGGCGGTCTCGTCCTCCGCCTTGACGAAGCTCCGGCCGCTGAGCGGCGTGCGCGAGACCTGGAGCGCGTCGTCGAGCTGCCCGAGGTCCACCGCCGAGTTGAGCGCGGCCACGTCGAGGAGGTCGAGCGGGCGGCCCTTCCAGCGCGCCCCCGCCTTCGCCGCGCCGTCGGCGATGCCCTTCATCTCCTCGAGGTACTCCGCGTCGAACTTGCGGAGCATGAGCGCGTCGGTGAGCCGGCGCAGGTCGTTCCAGCCGCGCTCCGGGTCGGCCTTGTCGTGCTGGACGGCGACCTTCGCGAGGAAGCGCGCGAGCTCGTCCGCGACGAGCGCTCCGTACTGCGCGCCGCGGGCGTACGGCTCGCCCTCGACGTGCACGAAGATCCAGCCGCCGTCGTCGTAGCGGAACCCCTCGCCCTCCCAGCGCACGGTCTCGAGCGGGACGTACTCGGTGACGTCGTCCACCGGCTCGAGCCGCACGTCGTCGAACACCGCCTCGCCGGTGGCGCGCCCGTTGCGGCCGAGGTGCAGCGCGACGCGATCCTCGGGCGCCAGCGCGAAGAACAGGAGCGAGAGCCGCCCCTCGCCGCTCGAGGGCGCCTGCGGCGAGCAGTTCGTGAACGGGGTGCTCGCCATCGCCACGCACGCGCCGAGCGCGGTGGGGTAGCGGGCGAGGGGATCGGCGCGGACGCCGCGCGTCCGCACCCACGCCGACAGGCGGTAGAGCTTGCCGACCTCGAGCCGCACGGGCGCGGAGGCGACCGTGACCTCCGCGCCCGACGCCGGCGCGGTGATCGCGAGCGCGCGGGCGCCCGTGGCGCGCGCCGCGTCGGTGACCGCCACCCGCGCCCCCTCGGTCGCGCGGACGGTCCAGGCCGGGGGCGGCGCGCCGGGCGCGCCCGCCTCGAAGCCGGGGTCCTGGAGGGAGAGGAGCGCGGGCGCCGCGGCCAGGGCCGAGGCGAGCAGGGCAGTGACGGGCATGCCGCGATTCTCGCGGATGCCCGCCCGGCTCGCCAGCGCGCGGCGCGCCCGCGCGGGACGCTACTTCGCGTTCTTCAGCTGCTCGAGCTGGGTGCGGGCCTGGATCGCCTGGCCGCTGCTCGGGTCGGTGGCGACGACCTTCTCCCACGCCTCCACCGCCTTCTTCGGCTGCTTGAGGTCGTACGCGTAGACGATGCCCAGGTTGAAGAGGCTCTGCAGGTGGCGCGGGTTCGCCTCGTTCGCCTTCTTGAAGTTCTCGACCGCCTTGTCGAACTGGCCGAGGGCCCGGTACATGACGCCCTGGTCCGTCAGGATGTCCGCGTTCCCCGGCTGGACCTCGAGCGCGTGGCCGTAGGCCTCGACCGCCTTCTGCGGCTGGTTCGTGTCGAAGTAGTCGTTCCCGAGCTGGGTCCAGGCCTGGACGTTCCTGGGATCCTGCGCGACGGCCTGCTGGAGCATGGCGATCCGCTGCTGGACGTTCACGCCTCCCGGGGCGCCAGGCACGCCTCCCATTGCGCCGGGCATCCCGCCCGCGGGCGCGCCGGCGGGCGCGGCGACGACCGGTGCGTGCGGGGTGCCGCCCCCCATGCTCGAGCCGACCGAGTAGCCGATGATGAGGCCGGCGAGCACGCCGACGAGCAGCGCGATGACGGTGTTCTTGTTCAACGGACTTCCTCCTCTTTGCGGACCGGCGGGTCCGGACGTGCGATTCTCGCACAGGAGCGACCCGGCAGGTACTCACGTCGTTCGCTCCCGCCCGGCGGGAAGGCGAGGCGGCGGGCGAGGCCAGGGTACACGGTGAGGTGAACATGCGGAGCACGTCCCTCGAGATCTTCGTCGCCGCCCTCTGCGCGGTCCTCCCCGCCGTCGCGGCGGCCGCGCCGCCCGCGGGCGACTACCGCGTCGCGGCCACGGTGCGCGTGCACGCCGGCGGCGTGCTGGATCGCGAGGTGCGCGAGGACGCGCGGGCGGTCGTCGCCCCGGCCTCGGCGGGGCGGGTCCGGGTGCGGCTCTCCGCGCGCGGGAAGACCTGCGAGCTCTCCGCCCGCGCGGGCGCGCAGGGCGAGCTCACCTTCACCCCGGGCCAGCGCTGCGCGCTCGACCTCGACGAGGAGGACGTGCGCGGGCGCGTGGACGCGACGCTCGGCTCGGGCACCGGGCGGGCGCAGGGAGACGCGCTCACGCTCGCGCTCGCCTGGAACCTCGCCGGCGCGGTGAGCCTGCGCGTGGGCGGGCAGCGGATGGAGGTGATGGGCAGCGAGATCGCCGTGCCGGACGCGTGGGCGCCGGAGGTTCCGCTGCGCGGCACGGCCGACGCGCGCGGGGAGGGGAGGCGCTCGGGGGCGAGGTAGCGCGTCTTCCGGGAGGCCCACCGCGTTCACCCAGGGTGGCAGCCATCGCCAGCGGTGGTCGCTCGCTCACCGCCGCCGGAGCGGCAGCCGGATCTCGAACACCGTCCCGCGCTCCGGGTCGGAGCGGAACGACACCGCGCCGCCGAGGACCTGCTCGCCGAGGAGCTTCATGCCGTAGGTCCCGAGGCCGCGGCCGCGCGCGGCCTTGGTGCTGAACGAGCGCTGGAAGATCCGCGCCCGCACCTCGGGCGGGATGACGCCCGCGTTGTGGACCTCCAGCGTCGCCTCGCCGCCCGCGGCGCTGCACGAGACCCCGACCTCGCCGCCGGGCGGGCTCGCCTCGAGCCCGTTCACGACCATGTTCACGAGCACGCGGAGGAGGAGCGCGGCGTCGGTCTCCACGACGAGGTCGCCGGGCGGGGCCCCGATCGCGAGCCGCCGCTCGCGCGCCGCGGCGTGGAACGAGAACACCGCGTCGAGCTCGGCGAGGAGGTCCGCGACGCGCACCGGCCTGGGCTCGAGGGTGAGCAGGCCGCGCTCGGCGAGCAGGAGGGCGCGGTGGTCGCGGATCTCGCGCTCGAGCTGGGCGGTGAGCTGGTCCATCCGCTCGAAGGCGGCCGCCGGCTGGACGGTGCCGCGCCGCAGCCGCGCGGCCCAGCCGCGGAGCCCGGCGACGGTGTTGAGGACGTCGTGCAGGAAGAGCTGCTCGAGGGCGTCGCGCCGCTTCTCCGCGGAGACGTCGCGCAGGGACACCGCCGTGAAGGCGTGGCCGTCCACCGGGAGCGGCGTCGCGCGGACGTTGAACTCGAGGGCGGCGCGGCCGGGGAGCTCGCTGCGCAGCAGGCACTCCGCCTCGAGCGAGCGCGCCTCGCGCTGGGAGCACAGGATGGCGGCGAGCGCCCCGCACTGCCGGCACGCGGGCGACGCGCCGCAGTCCCCGGAGGCGCGCACGTTCACGCAGCCGAGCGCCTCGCCCATCCGCAGGCCCGAGATCTCTCCGGTCCCGCCCGCGAGGTGCGCGCGCGTGTTCGCCGCGACGATCTGGCGCTGGGCGTTGAGCACCACGATCGCCCCATCGGCGGCCTCGAGCACGGCCGTCACCACGGGGCTCCGGCGCGCGGCCTCGATCTCGCGCCGGACCTGCTCCGGCGCCGCGCGGCGCGCGTCGGGGAGGGGGGTGGGCACGGCGCCCGGCGGGGGCGCGGCGGCGTCGGGTCCGCACATGGGAACGAACAGGATATCCGGGCCCGGCCCCGGCCGTCTGCCTCCGGAGGTCCCCGAGGTTCGGGACACCGCGCTTGACCGGCGCGGCGGCGCCCCGACAAGCTGCCGGGATGAAGATCCAAACACCAGCCCCCGCCGATCTGTTCCAGGTAGAGGACCGGCTGTCGGACGAGGAGCGGCTCGTTCGCCGCGCGGTGAGCCGGTTCGTGGACGAGCGGTTCCTGCCGGTCGTGCAGCGCCACTTCCGCGCCGGGACCTTCCCCCTCGAGCTCGTCCCCGAGATGGGCGCGCTCGGGATCTTCGGGATGACGCTCCAGGGCTACGGCTGCGCGGGCGCCTCGGCGATCGCCTACGGCGCGGCGATGCAGGAGCTCGAGCGCGGTGACTCGGCGCTCCGCAGCTTCGCCTCGGTGCAGGGGGCGCTCTGCATGTACCCCATCCACGCGTACGGCTCCGAGGCGCAGCGCGCCCGGTTCCTCCCGGCCATGGCACGGGGCGAGATCGTCGGCTGCTTCGGGCTGACCGAGCCGGACTTCGGCTCCGATCCGGGCGGGCTCCGGACGCGCGCCGTGCGCGACGGCGACGCCTACGTCCTCGACGGCGCGAAGGCCTGGATCACGAACGGGAGCCTCGCCGACGTCGCGCTCGTCTGGGCCAAGGTGGACGGCGACGACGCCCGCGCCATCCGCGGCTTCCTCGTGGAGACGGGCACGCCCGGGTTCACCGCTCGAAACGTCGAAGGCAAGCTCTCGCTCCGCGCGTCGATCACCTCGGAGCTGCACCTCGACGGCGTGCGCGTCCCCGCCGAGAACGTGCTCCCGGGGACCGAGGGGCTCGGGCTCCGGGCCCCGCTCTCGTGCCTGTCGAAGGCGCGCTACGGGATCGCCTGGGGCGCGGTGGGCGCGGCGATCGCCTGCTTCGAGTCGGCGCGCGCCTATGCGCGCGAGCGGATCCAGTTCGGGCGGCCGATCGCGTCGTTCCAGCTCGTGCAGGAGAAGCTCGTGGACGTGTGGGAGGGGATCGTGAAGGGCCAGCTCCTCGCGCTCCGGCTCGGCGAGCTCGAGGATCAGGGCGGCGCGACCGCGGCGCAGATCTCGATGGCGAAGCGCGCGAACGTGCGGATGGCGCGCGACGCGGCGCGGACCTGCCGGGAGATCCTGGGCGCCGCCGGCATCGTCGACGACCACCCGCCCATGCGGCACATGGCCAACCTGGAGTCGGTCTACACGTACGAGGGGACCCACGACGTTCACACGCTGGCGCTGGGGAGGGCGGCCACGGGGATCGACGCGTTCACCTAGCTCGCATACCGGGACCCCCCGCTCCCACCTGGGCCGTCGCCCCGCGCCCGCTGCCCGTTACCCAACGGTCGCGGTCCCCCTCGACCCGGAGCGCGCCGATGCCCCACCTCTCCTTCGACCTGAACTTCGCCCCCACCGCCGAGGAGAAGCGGCGCTTCGCGGAGGCCGTCGTCGGCCACTTCGCGAGGATCATGGACACCGGCACCGATCACATCGGCCTCACCCTCCGCGCCTACGGCCGGGACGACCTCGTGTTCGGGCGCGCGGAGCAGCCGGAGAGGGGCATCGCCTTCCTGGACGCGGACATCCGGCGCGGGCGGACCGCCGACCAGAAGCGGCGGCTCGCCCTCGCGATCATGGACGAGCTCGAGCGGATCTGGCGCGTGCCGAAGCGCAGCGTCTACGTCGTGTACACCGAGCACGACGGCGAGAACTTCCAGCTCGAGGACCGCGTGCTGCCGTCGTGGACGGAGGGCGAGGATCCCCTGGCGGGCTAGCGCCCGCTGCCGCTCGAGGCGGTGGTCGCCGGCTCCGACGAGTGAAGCCCCGGAGCCGGTCGCGCCCTCACCCGGCCCAGTCGAGCACGACCTTGCCGGACTGCCCGCTCCGCATCACGTCGAAGCCGCGCTGGAACTCGTCGATGGGGAAGCGGTGCGTGACGACGGGCGAGATGTCGAGCCCGCTCTGCAGCATCGCGACCATCTTGTACCAGGTCTCGAACATCTCCCGGCCGTAGATGCCCTTCAGCACGAGCCCCTTGAAGACGACCTGGCTCCAGTCGATGGCCTCCTCCCCGGGCATGATCCCGAGGAGCGCGAGCCGGGCGCCGTGGTTCATCACCTCGAGCATCTGCCGGAACGCGCGCCCGTTGCCGCTCATCTCGAGCCCGACGTCGAACCCCTCCTTCATCCCGAGGTCCTTCATCACGCCGCGCAGGTCCTCGCGCGCGACGTTCACCGCCCGCGTCGCGCCCATCTTCCGCGCGAGCTCGAGCCGGTAGTCGTTCACGTCGGTGACGACGACGTGGCGGGCGCCGACGTGGCGCGCGATCGCGACCGCCATCACGCCGATGGGGCCGGCGCCCGTGACGAGCACGTCCTCGCCCACGAGGTCGAACGAGAGCGCGGTGTGGGTGGCGTTGCCGTAGGGATCGAAGATCGCGGCCACCTCGTCCGGGATGTCGTCCGGGATCCGGTAGACGTTGCTCGCCGGGATCACCACGTACTCGGCGAACGAGCCGGGCCGGTTCACGCCGACGCCGACGGTGTGCCGGCAGAGGTGGCGCCGGCCGGCGCGGCAGTTCCGGCAGAACCCGCAGGTGACGTGCCCCTCGCCGGAGACGCGGTCGCCCGGCTTGAACGCCTCGATCTCGGCGCCCACCGCGTCCACCACGCCCACGTACTCGTGTCCGACGATCATCGGCACCGGGACCGTGCGCTGGCTCCACTCGTCCCAGTTGTAGATGTGGACGTCGGTCCCGCAGATCGCGCTCTTGCGGACGCGGATGCGCACGTCGTGGACGCCCACCTCCGGCACGGGCGCGTCCTGCACCATCCAGATGCCCTCGGCCCGCTTCGACTTCACCAGCGCCTTCATCGATGTCTACCCCTTGCCCTCAGCCGCGGATGACGCCGAGCGCGCGACCGACCTTCGCGAACGCGCGGACGGCGAAGTCGAGGTCGTCCCGCGAGTGCGCGGCGCTCATCTGCGTGCGGATGCGCGCCTGGCCCTTCGGGACGACCGGGAAGAAGAAGCCGATCGCGTAGACCCCCTCGTCGAGCAGGCGGCGCGCGAACTCCTGCGCCAGCGGCGCCTCGTGCAGCATCACCGGGATGATCGGGTGCTCGCCCGGGAGGAGCTCGAAGCCGAGCCTCGTCAGCTCGGCGCGGAAGTACGCGGCGTTCTCGCGGAGCCGGCGGCGGAGGTCGTCGCTCCGCTCCACGAGGTCGAGCACCTCGAGGCTCACCGCCGCGATCACCGGCGCGAGCGTGTTCGAGAAGAGGTACGGCCGCGCCTTCTGGCGGAGCCACTCCACCACCTCGCGCGTGCCGGCCACGTACCCGCCCGACGCGCCGCCGAGCGCCTTGCCGAGCGTGCCGGTGACGAGGTCCACCCGGCCCATCACGCCGAAGTGCTCGGGCGTGCCGCGCCCCTTCTCGCCGATGAACCCCACCGCGTGGCTGTCGTCGACCATGACGAGCGCGCCGTGCCGCTCGGCGGCCTCGCAGATCGCCGGCAGCTTGGCGAGGTACCCATCCATCGAGAACACGCCGTCGGTCACGACGAGCTTGAAGCGCGCGCCCCCGGCCTCGGCCTCGGCGAGCTTCGCCTCGAGATCCGCCATGTCGCCGTTCGCGTAGCGGTAGCGGCGGGCCTTGCACAGGCGGATGCCGTCGATGATGGAGGCGTGGTTGAGCGCGTCGGAGACGACCGCGTCCTCCTCGCCGAGCAGCGCCTCGAACACGCCGCCGTTCGCGTCGAAGCACGACGAGAACAGGATCGCGTCCTCGAAGCCGAGGAACCGGGCGATGCGCCCCTCGAGCTCCTTGTGCACGTCCTGCGTGCCGCAGATGAAGCGGACCGAGGAGAGGCCGAAGCCGTGGCGCGGCAGCGCCTCCTGGGCGGCCTTCACGAGCTCGGGCCGGCCGGCGAGGCCGAGGTAGTTGTTGGCGCAGAGGTTCACGACGCGCCGGCCGTCCGCCTCGACCCAGGCGCCCTGCGGCGTGGTGATGACCCGCTCGCGCTTGAGGAGGCCGTCGGCCTCGAGCTGGCGGAGCTGGGCGCGGAGGTGCTCGGTGAAGGCGACGTTCATGGGGACCCTCGAACGGTTCGGGCCCCCGGTTTAACCGATTTCCGGGTGGGACGCCTCTCCTCGCGCGCGACCCGCCTGGAGCGGCCGGGCGGCCGGGCGGGAGGAGCCCGCCGCGCCGTCGCGCGGGGCTCCTCAGGCGCCGCGCGCGGAGGCGGCGAGGACCGCGCCGAGATCCTCGAGCGAGACGGGCTTCGCGAGGTGGCGGTCGAACCCGGCCCGCGCCGCCTTCTCGACGTCGTCCGGCAGCGCGTAGCCGGAGAGGGCGACGAGGAGCGTGGTGGCGAGCTCCGGATCGCCGCGCAGCGCGCGGGCCACCTCGTAGCCGTCCACGAGCGGCAGGCCGATGTCGCACAGGACGAGATCCGGCCGGGTCGCGCGAGCCAGCGCGATGCCGGCCCGCCCATCCGGCGCGACCGCGACCTCGTGGGCCGCGCCCGAGAGCAGGTCGCGCAGCATCTCGGCCGCGTCGGCGTTGTCCTCGATGACGAGCACGCGCCGTGGCCGGCCGAGCGCGAGCGGGTCGCGCCGAGGCTCCGCCCTGGGGGCGTCCTCGGCCGCGAGCGGCAGCGCCAGGGTGAACTGCGCCCCGCGCCCCGCGCCGGCGCTCGTGACCTCGACCGATCCGCCGTGCAGCTCGACGAGTGATCGCACGAGGTAGAGCCCGAGCCCGAGCCCGCCGCGCGCGCGGTCGAGCCCGCCGTCCGCCTGCACGAACGGGACGAACAGGCGCGGCAGGAGCGCCGGGTCGATGCCCTCGCCGTCGTCGGAGATCGAGAGGAGCGCCCGGTCGGCCTCGCGCCGCAGCGCCACCGTCACGCTGCCGCCGCCGTGAGTGAACTTCTCCGCGTTCGCGAGCAGGTTCCCGATCGCCTGGGCGAGGCGGGTCGGATCGCCGTCCACGTGGAGCGGCGCGTGGCCGCCGTCGATCCGGAGCGCGACGCCGTGCGCGGCGAGCAGGTCCGCGTGATCGGCCGCGGTCTGGCGCGCGAGCGCCGCGAGGTCGACGCGCTCGCGCCGGAGCTGGATCTTCCCGTGCGCGACGCGCGTCACGTCGAGGAGATCGTCCACGAGCCTCGAGAGGTGATCGCTCTGCCGGCGGATGACCTCGCGCGCGCGGGTGGCCTCCGGGCCTCCCGGCACGGCGCGATCGAGGACGGCGAGCGCGGTGCGCACCGGCGCGAGCGGGTTGCGCAGCTCGTGGGAGAGCATCGCGATGAACTCGCTCTTGCGCCGGTCCTCCGCGCGGAGCGCCTCCTCGGCGGCGACGCGCTCCGTGGTGTCGACGCCGGCCTGGACGAGGTGCCAGTGGTCGAGCGGGAAGAGCGAGGTGAGGTAGTGGCGCCCGTCCCACGCGAAGCGGCGCTCGAACGAGCTGCCGCGGCCGCTCGTCATGACCTCCCGCGAGGCCTCGAGGACGTCCGCGATCACGTCCGCGCCGAAGAGCTCGCTCGCGCGCCGGCCGGTGACCTCCTGGAGCGGCGCGCCGAGGAGCCGGAGCGCCTCGCGGTTCGCGTCCGAGAGCACCCAGTCGAGGACGCGGCCCGCCCCGTCCCGCACCACCGTGTAGATGAGGACGTGCTCGCGCAGCTCGTCGAAGAGGCGACGGTAGCGGGCGCCGTCGCGGCCGGGTCCCGGCGCCGCCTCGGCGGTGACGTCGCGCAGCGCGAGGAGCCGGCCGGTACCGCCCTCGAGCGGGACCGCGGTGACGCGCCCCTCCCACCACGCCTCGCGGCCGTTCACGATGCGCGGGCGGCGCGGCAGCTCCCGCCGCTCGCCCGCGGCGAGCGGCTCGCACAGCGCCCGCGTGAGCGCGCGGTCCCAGGGGAGGAGCTCCGCCACCTCGCGCCCGATCGCCTCGTCGGCGAGGTGGCCGGTGACGCGGAGCCACTCCGGGTTGGTGCGGACCACCTTGCCCGCGGCGCTCACGAGGCACAGGCCGACCCCGGCCTGCTCGAAGAGCGCGTCCACGAGTCCGTCCGCTGCGGTGCCCCCATCGCTGCGCACGTCGGAACACCTCCGCTCCAGGTGTAGGGCGGATGATACCCGGGGGGTGGGTCGCCGTCACATTCCGTGCCGTCCCGCGAATCTGGGGCGTGCGCTGATCATGAGACGTGGCGGCTCCGGGCATCGCGCGTGGCAATGCGGCTCGCGGGTCGAGGCGGTCCTGCCGCGGTGATTGGTCACGTCGGCGGCGTGAGATCCCGCCACGGAGAGCGGCGCGCCGCGGGGCCTCGTGGGCGGGGGAGCTCGTGCCCGCGGGCCGCTCGCCCGTGTCCCCGTTTCCCGGCGTGCATCCGTCCGGATCGCTCCTTACGCTCCACCTGCATGAGCGAGGAGAACCTCGAGGCGGGCGGGCTCGACGTGCGGCACGAGGAGCAGGGCGGCCGCGGCGCGTTCTACGTCGAGCAGGGCGGGCGGCGCATGGCGGAGCTCTCGTACGCGCGCGAGGGCGGAGATCGCGCCGTGATCGAGCACACCGAGGTGAACGACGCGCTGCGGGGGCAGGGGGTGGCCCGGAAGCTCGTGGACGCGGCCGTGAGCTGGGCGCGCGCGAGCGGGACGCGCTTCGTGCCGATCTGCCCGTACGCGCGCGCCGTCTTCGATCGTGACGCCTCGCTGCGCGACGTGCTCGTCTGAGTCCTCGCGGACCTCCGCCCGCGAGAGGCTCGTCGAGCAGCGGGCCGCGCGACGTGAAGTCGGTCGCGCGAGACGAGCTCGAGGCCTCCTGGTGCGGATCGCGTGCAGCTGGAGCCGCTCGCGTGGGCCCGCTGTGTCTGTGCGTGACGGGCCCGGCTCGATCGGGGCTTCGTCCCGTGCGCTCGCGCCGCACCACGCCTGGGAGTCCGGAGGCGGCCGCGCGGGGGCTAGATTTCCCCGGTGAACGGGCCGCATCACCTCATGCTGGTCCCGGGCTTCTTCGGGTTCGCGAGCCTCGGCGACTTCGCCTACTTCGGCCACGTCCGCGAGTACCTGTCCGAGATCGGGCCCGCCCTCGGGGTCCGCGGCGAGGTCCGGGTGGTGAGGACGATCCCCACCGCCTCCCTGCGGGTCCGGGCGGCCCGGCTCGTCGAGTCCATCGACGAGCTCCTCGACGAGAAGGGCGGCAGCGTCAGCGTGATCGGCCACTCGAGCGGCGGCCTCGACGCGCGCCTCGTCGTCACGCCCGACGTGTCGCTCCCGTCGCCCGTCGACGTCGAGCGCTGCGCGCGCGCGATCCGCACCGTCGTGACCGTCTCGGCCCCGCACCACGGCACGCCCGTCGCGCACCTCTTCAACAGCCTCCTCGGCCAGCAGCTGCTGCGGCTCCTCTCCGTCCTGACCATCTACGTGATCCGGGCGGGCCGGCTCCCCATCGGCCTCGGGCTGCGCGTCGCCCGGATCCTCCGGCGTCGCGACGCGGCGCCGGGCAGCCTCGTCGACCAGCTCCTGAAGGATCTCCTCGCGGACTTCTCGCGCGATCGCCGCGAGGAGATCGAGTCGTTCTTCGCGAGCCTCGGCAAGGACCAGGACCTGGTGGGCCAGATCACCCCAGGCGCGATGGACGTGTTCAACGCGGCGACGCACGACCGCCCGGGGGTGCGCTACGGCTGCGTGGTGACGCGGGCGCGGCCGCCGGGGATCCGCTCCGCCCTCGGCGCGGGCCTCGACCCCTACGCGCAGACGACGCACGCGGTGTACGTGGCGCTCTACCGCGTCGCCTCCCGCACGCCCGCCGCCCACCAGCCGCGGCTCACCCGCGCCCAGGCCGCCGTCCTGCGCCGCGCGTACGGGTGGCGCACCGACGCGCGCGCGAACGACGGGATGGTCCCGACCCTGAGCCAGGTCCGGGGCGACGTCATCCACGCGGCCTGGGCCGATCACCTCGACGTCATCGGCCACTTCCACCACCCGACGCGCGTGCCGCCGCACTTCGACTGGCTCACGAGCGGCAGCGGCTTCGACCGGCCGCAGTTCGAGCACGTCTGGCGAGAGGTCGCGGCCTACGTGGCCGCCGGGCAGTGAGCGCAGCCCCCGCTTCGTCGTTCAGCGCGCGACCGGCACCGGCGCCTGGGCGGCGCGCGGAGGGAGGCGCGCGCGGAGGTAGAGCCACAGCGGCGCCGCGAGGAGCGCCGCGCCGTAGCCGAGCTTCCCCGCGTCGGACGCGAGGCTGAGGTCTCCCGCCGCGTGCAGCGCCGCGGACAGGGCGAGCCCGCCCGCGAGGGAGCCCCAGGCGCGGCGCGCGTCGCGCGCGAACGCAGCGACGCCGAGGGCGAGGGGGAGCGCGAGCAGCGCGTGCGCGGCCGGGCCGAGCGCCACCCGCGCGAGCGCGACCGGCGAGTCCCAGCCCTGGAGCGTGGTGAGCGCCTCGAGCGCCGCGAACCCGGCCGAGACGCCGACCGCGGCGCCCATCACGCTCCGCGTTCGCCAGCCGCGCTCCACGACGAGGAGCAGCCCCGCGAGCTTCGCGCCCTCCTCCACGAGGCCGATGACCCCCGCGAGGGGCGCGGCGGAGGCGAGCCCGGCGTGGGAGAGCCGCTCCCACTCGAGCCGCACGCCCGCCCCGTCCAGGAGGTCGTAGGCGATCACGGCGAAGCCGAACGCCGCGGCGCCCCCGAACAGGGAGTGAAGGGCCAGACCCCGGATCTCCCCCGCCCGGCGCGCCGCCAGCGAGGCCCAGGCGAGTCCCGACGAGAGGCACGCGACGGCGAGGAGGAGCTCCCACGGCATGGAGCCAAGGTGGGAGCGGGGCGGACGTCCGTGCGAGCCCCCGTGCGGACGCCGGCCCGGAGGGGCACGCGGCCGGCGGTCGCATCGCGCGTAAACGACAGTCCGTGATTCGCGATCCCCCTTCGGTGCCGCGACTCACGCGTTTCGGCCATGTTCCGGAGATCGCGCCGGCGCACGGACCGGGGCGTCGCGTGAGTCGCCGCGCAGTTCACGTAGAGTCACAACTATCGCCAGCGATAGTCCACCGGAACTTCGCAGCGTCGCTCGCGCTCAGGGCGGCGTCCCAGTTGCGGTGGGTGAAACATTCCCATTGACGCCTTCTCGCCTCGATCGCGCTCGGCATATGAGTAGGCGCGGGAGGGTCGCTCTCGCGCACGTACCTCGCGCGGGAAGCGCGCGCCGATCGGTTTGAGGCTCCGACGAGGGTGCAGCGGAGAACGCCGCGCAGGCGCGAGCCTGGAGCGTCTCGGGAGCTCCGGAAATCGCGTGTTACGAAGGGTGTACTGGAGGTCACCCCATGTCCGCGCTCGCCCCCGCTGCTCTCGAATCGAACGTCCTCGCCCTGCGCCTGCGCGAGCTCGCCGGAGAGGAACGGAACGTCCAGGTCGACTTTCTCCTGCACCTCGACGAGTTTGATCGGCGCCGCGCCTTCGTCGAGGTCGGCCATGCGTCCCTCTGGGCCTATTGCCTGGAGGCGCTCCACCTGCGGGAAGGCGCCGCCGGCCGGCGCATCCAGGCCATGCGGGTCTTGCGCCGCTTCCCGAGCCTCGAGGCTCCGCTGCGCGATGGGCGCTTGTGCCTATCCACGGTGGCGCTTCTCGGCCAGGTGCTCACCGAGGAGAACGTGGACGACCTCCTCGCTCGCGCCGCCTTCCGGACGCGCGCCGAGGTCGAGCAGCTCGTCGTCTCCATCCAGGCGCGAACCGCTCCGCGCGCTGGCCTCCGCAAGCTGGCCGAGCGCGCGCCCGCCGCGGGAAGCGCAGCGCTGCAGCTCCCGGCTTCCGATGCAGGGCAGGCCGAGACGGCGACCGAGCCCGGCACCGCGAAGCCGACCCTCGAACCGGGACCCGCGGCCGGCGCGCTGCCGGCGCCACCGCCCCCCGTCGCACAGCCGAAGCGCAAGGCCGAGACGCTCGCCGTCTCGGAGAGCCACTGGTCGCTCCGGGTCACCCTCGACCGCGCCTGCAAGGAGGACCTCGAGACGCTCCGGTCGCTTCTGTCGCACAAGGTCCCGGACGGCGACCTCGCGGCGGTGCTCCACGAGGCGATCCGCTGCGCGATCGAAAAGCACGGCAAGCGCAAAGGCGCTGTCGCGCCGGAGCGGAAGACGAAGGAAGCGAAGCAGGCCGGGACGACGAATGCCGCCGCGACGAAGAAGACCGCGGCGAAGCCGCCGGCTGCGAGGACCACGATCCCGGCGATAGTGCGCCGCGCGGTGTGGACGCGCGATGGCGGGCGCTGCGCGTGGGTCGGCCCGGACGGCTGTCGCTGCAACAGCCGCTGGAGGCTCGAGCTCGACCACATCCAACCCGCCGCCCTCGGGGGACTGTCGACGATCGACAACCTCCGGCTCGCCTGCCGAGCTCACAACCTGCTTCACGCTGAGAAAACCTTTGGGCGCGAACACATGGACCGCTTTCGCCGCGATGCGGGCGACGGGCCGACATCGCTCTCGCGCACCGACGTGGCGCCTCTGCGTCCCGTCATGCAGCTGGGGATGTGGGCGTCGTGACGCTACGGCGGCCCGGAGTTAGCCGAACATCAAACCGGAGGTCCGGTTCGCATGCCCGCGCGGCGAGAGCGACGCTCGCCGCTCGCGTGCTCCCGGCCTCCGAACCCCTACGCCCCACTTCCGCCGGTGATGCTCACCCGTTCGCTCGCCTGTTCGCGAAGCTTGATCGGCCGTTTACGGCGAGAACGTCGAGGTCAGCGTCGTCGCGTCGCTCCCCACGTTGGAGGAGCGGTTGGGCGCGGTGTCGAACTGCTCGGCGGTGCGCGCGAAGGCGGTGATCTCGACGTAGTACGTCCGGTTCGCGACGAGGAGGCCGGCCGGGAGCGTGATCGAGCGACCGGCGACGGCCCACGTCGCGACGACGCGCGTGGCGCTCGCAGTACCGCTCGCGTAGAGCTCACGGAGCGTGACGCCGTAGCTCGAGGGCGTGCCCACCAGCGGGGCGGACCACCCGATCGTCGGCGTCGCGCCGACGGCGCCGAGGGTGCCGAGCGCGTCGAGCCCGTTCACGAGCGGCGCCTGGACGGGGCCGACCGCGGGGACGATGGGCGAGGGAGGCGCGGGCAGCATGGGCTCGCGCCGGGACACCGTCGCGAGCGCGTCGAGCGAGGTGGCCGCGCCGGGGGCGGTGTAGCTCACGCGCGCCGTGAACGAGGCCACCCGCGACTCCGACCAGAGCGCCGGGTCCAGGTACCGGCCGTAGACGATGGGCGGCGTGAGCGCCGTGAGATCCACGTCGGCGGTGGCGGCGGGCTGGACGAGGCGGAACAGCTCGAGCACGCCGCCGGCGGCGACCGGGGCGGGGCTCGCGAGGGCGTAGGGGTGCGTGCGGACCAGGAGCGCGTGCGGGTTCGCGGCAGGCTGGGCGCCCGGGCCCATGGACGCGAGCAGCGCCTCGAACTGGCTCGTGCGCCAGTCGATCGTGAGCGTCCCCGTCTGCGTGGTCGTGCCGAGCGGCGCGGTGAGGCTCGCGGCGACGCCGTTCGTCAGGTCGGCGCCGAAGGTCGTCGCGCCGTAGCGGGTCATGGCCTGGTAGGCGAACGCGCGGATCCCGCTCGTCACCGTGGACGTCGCGAGCTGGTGCACCCACACGGCGTCCGTCGCGCCGACGAGGTTCAGGGCTCGCCCGATCGAGCTCGAAGACCAGTCCTCCACGACGCTCCCGCCGACCTCGCCGGCGACGAGCTCCGTGCCGGAGATCGGCGCGTCCCAGACGTCGACGTCGGGCGCGGCGAGCTGCACCTCGTCGCTGTCGATCCAGCCGGAGAGACCGGACACGGTGAGGGTCACGGGGGTCGGGGCGCTCGCGGCGGTGGCCTCGCGGCCGAGCACGTCGTAGCCGAGGTCGAAGGAGGTGGCCGACGTCTCGTAGAAGTGCGTGACGCCGGCGCCGTCCGTGAACGCGAGGGTGTAGGCGCCGGGGGGCACGCCCGAGATGGAGAACGAGCCCGACGGCGAGAACGAGCCGGGGTAGCGGGTGCCGTCCGGCCCGATGGCCTCGACCTGCGCGGTGAGCGAGACCACGTCGGGCGCGACCGTCGTGGTCTGGCACGGGGAGGCGACCGAGCAGCCGGCGCCGGTGGTCCAGCGCGTCACGAGCCGCGTGCCGGTGACGACGCGGAGGCACGCTCCCGCCTTGCAGACGAGATCCGTCCCGCAGGCGGCGCCCTCGTTCGTCGCGACCGTGCCGTTCTCGCAGGTCTGGCTGCCCGTCGCGCACGAGGTGACGCCGGCGACGCAGACGTTCGAGTTGGTGGTGCACGCGGCGCCCGCGACGCACGCCACGCAGCTCCCTGCGCTGCACACCTTGTCGGTGCCGCAGGAGGTGCCGTTCGCCTTCACGGTGCTCGTGTCGGCGCAGGTCAGGGCCCCCGTCGCGCAGGACTCGGTGCCGTCGACGCAGGGGTTCGGGTTCGTGGAGCACGCGCCGCCAGCGGCGCAGGCCACGCAGGCGCCCGCGTTGCAGACCTGGTTCGTGCCGCAGCTCGTGCCGTTCGCGAGGTTCGTCGTGCTGTTCTCGCAGGTCTGGCTGCCGGTCGAGCACGACGTCGTGCCCGCGACGCACGAGTTCGTGTTGGTCGAGCAGGCCGCCCCGGCGGTGCACGCGGTGCAGGTGCCGCCGCTGCAGACCTGGTTCGTGCCGCAGGTCGTGCCGTTCGCGAGCTGCGTGGGGGTCGCGACGCAGGTCTGGGTGCCGGTCGAGCAGGAGGTCTGCGACACGACGCAGGCGCCCGCGGGCGTGCAGTCGGTGCCGGCGACGCACGAGCTGCACACGCCGCCGTTGCAGACGAGGTTCGTGCCGCAGGTCGTCCCGTTCGACTTCGGCGTCGCGGTGTCCACGCAGCTCTGGGTGCCGGTCGAGCAGGAGGTCGTGCCGTCGACGCACGGGTTCGGGTTCGTGCCGCAGGGCAGGTTCGCCGTGCAGGTCGAGCAGACGCCGCCGTTGCACACCTCGTTCACGCCGCAGGTCGTCCCGTTCGCGAGGACGGTCGCGCTGTCGACGCAGGCCTCGGTGCCGGTGGTGCAGGAGGTCGTGCCGGCCCGGCACCTGTTGGGGTTCGTCGCGCAGGTTTGGTTCGCCGTGCACGCGGTGCAGGCGCCGCCGTTGCAGACGAGGTTCGTGCCGCAGAGCGTGCCGTTCGGCTCGGCGGTGGCCGTGTTCACGCAGGTGGACGTCCCCGTGGAGCACGAGGTCGTGCCGGTGAGGCACGGGTCCGGGTTCGTCGTGCAGGCGACGCCCGCGGTGCAGGGCGAGCAGACGCCCGCGCTGCAGAAGAGGTTCGTGCCGCAGCTCGTCCCGTTCGCGAGGACCGTCGTCGAGTCCACGCAGGTGGACGTCCCGGTGGAGCAGGAGGTCGTGCCGGCGAGGCAGGCGTTCGGGTTCCCGGAGCAGGAGAGCCCCGCGGTGCACGCGGAGCACACGCCGCCGCTGCAGACCTGGTTCGCGCCGCAGACGAGGCCGTTCGCCTTCGGCTTCGTCGGATCGTCCAGGCAGGCCTGCGTGCCGGTCGAGCAGGAGGTCGTCCCACCGAGGCACGGGCTCGGGTTCGTCGTGCAGTCGAGGCCCGCGGTGCAGGTGCCGCACACGCCGCCCGAGCAGACCATGTTCGTCCCGCAGCTCGTGCCGTCCGTCTTCGGCGTCGAGTCGACGCAGGTCGAGGTCCCCGTCGAGCAGGAGGTGACGCCCGTGAGGCACGCGGCGCCGGGGTTCGAGGTGCAGGCGGTGCCGGCGGTGCAGGCGGTGCAGGCGCCGGCGTTGCAGACCTGGTTCGTCCCGCAGGTCGTGCCGTTCGCGATCGGCGTGGTGGTGTTCTCACAGGTCTGCTGGCCCGTCGCACACGAGGTGACGCCGGTGACGCAGGGGTTCGAGTTCGTCGAGCAGGCGCTGCCGGCCGTGCAGGCGTTGCACGTTCCGTTCAGGCAGACCTCGGGCACGCTCGTGTTCACGTCGCAGGTGGTGCCGTTCGGGGCGGGCTGGGCCGGAGCGGTGTCGTCGCACGTCTGCACGCCCGTCGCGCAGGAGGTCACGCCGAGGATGCACGGCGTCGGGTTCGTGCTGCAGGAGAGGCCCGCCGTGCAGGAGGCGCACACGCCGCCGTTGCACACCTGGTTCGTGCCGCAGCTCGTCCCGTTGGGCTTGGCCGTCGAGTCGAGGCAGGTCTCGCTCCCCGTCGAGCAGGAGGTGATGCCCGTGAGGCACGCGGAGCTCGGGTTGTAGTTGCAGGCGGCGTTGGCCGTGCAGGCGCTGCACGCCCCGCCGTTGCAGACCAGGTTCGAGCCGCACGTGGTGCCGTTCGTCTTCGCGGCGCCGTCGATGCAGGTCTGGGTGCCGGTGGCGCACGAGGTGACGCCGTCGTGGCAGGCCGGGTCCGGGTTGGTGGTGCAGGCGAGGCTTGCCGTGCAGGCCGAGCACACGCCGGCGCTGCACACGAGGTTCGTGCCGCAGGAGGTGCCGTTCGCCTTCGCCGCTCCGTCGACGCACGCCGAGGCGCCGGTGGCGCAGGAGGTGACGCCGTCGTGGCAGGCGGGATCCGGGTTCCCGACGCAGGCGGTGCCGGCGGTGCAGGCGGAGCACGCCCCGCCGTTGCAGACCAGGTTCGTGCCGCAGGTCGTGCCGTTCGCCTTGGCCGCGCCGTCGACGCAGGCCTGCGTGCCCGTGCTGCACGAGAAGACGCCGTCGTGGCAGGCCACGTCCGGGTTCGTCGAGCACGCGCCGCCGGCGGCGCAGGCGACGCAGGTGCCCCCGTTGCAGACGAGATCCGTGCCGCAGATCGTCCCGTTCGTCTTGGGCGTCGAGTCGACGCAGGTTTCGGTGCCGGTCGAGCAGGACGTCACGCCCGTGAGGCACGCCGCGCCCGGGTTCGCCGTGCAGGCGAGGCCCGCGGTGCAGGCGCTGCACGTCCCGTTGAAGCAGACCTCCGGGACGCTCGGGTTCACGTCGCAGGTCGTGCCGTTCGCGATGATCGTCGTCGTGTCGATGCAGGCGCGGGTTCCGGTCGAGCAGTCGGTCACGCCCGCGACGCACTTGTTCGGGTTATCCGAGCAGGCGGTGCCCGCGGTGCAGGCGGTGCACGTCCCCCCGTTACAGACCTGGTTCGTGCCGCAGGCGGTGCCGTTCGCCAGGTTCGTGGCGGTGTTCTCGCAGGTCTGCGCGCCCGTCGAGCACGAGGTCGTGCCAGCGACGCAGGGGTTCGCGTTGGTCGAGCAGGCCAGGCTCGCCGTGCAGGCGATGCAGGTGCCGCTGCCGTTGCACACCTGGTTCGTGCCGCAGGTCGTGCCCGCGGCGATGCTCGTCGCCGTGTTCTCGCAGGTCTGCTGCCCGGTGGCGCAGGAGAACGCGCCGGTGACGCAGGGGTTCGGGTTCGTCGTGCAGGCGCCGCCCGCCGCGCAGGCGGTGCACGTGCCGCTGAAGCAGACCTGATCCGTGCCGCAGGTCGTGCCGTTCGCGATGGTCGTGGTGGTGTCGACGCAGACCTCCTGGCCCGTGGCGCAGGAGGTCGTGCCGGCGACGCACTTGTTGGGGTTCGTCGCGCAGGCCGTGCCGGCCGTGCAGGCGACGCACGCGGAGTTGTAGCAGACCTGGTTCGTCCCGCAGGTCGTCCCGTTGGCGATCGCGGTCGCCGTGTCGACGCAGACCTCCTGGCCGGTGGCGCAGGAGGTCGTGCCGGCGACGCACTTGTTGGGGTTCGTCGCGCAGGCCGTGCCGGCCGTGCAGGCCACGCACGTGGAGTTGAAGCAGACCTGGTTCGTCCCGCAGGTCGTCCCGTTGGCGATCGCGGTCGTCGTGTCGACGCAGACCTCCTGGCCGGTGGCGCAGGAGGTCGTGCCGGCGACGCACTTGTTCGGGTTCGTCGCGCAGACCACGCCCGCGGTGCAGGCGACGCAGGAGCCCTGGTAGCAGACCTCCGGGGCGGACGGATTCACGTCGCACGTCGTGCCGTTCGCGACGAGCGCCAGGGTGTCCGTGCAGACCTCGAAACCCGTGTCACAGGTGATCCGGCCCACGTGGCACGGGTTGGTCGGCGTGCAGGCCGAGTCGAGCCGGCAGACGTTGCAGACGCCGTCGCCGCAGACCTCGTAAGGCGCGGTCGGATTGACGTCGCAGACCGTGCCGTTCGTGACGTTGCCGTTCTCGATGCACTGGGGGAGGCCCGCGTCGCAGCTGATCGCGGCGGTCTTGCAGGGGTTCGCGGTCTGGCAGGTCTCCCCGGCGTAGCAGCGCTGGAAGTGCCAGTCGGCGTCGATGGTGCCCTGGCTGCCGCAGTCGATGCGGTACCGCCCGCGCACCTCGTCGGTCTGGATGAGGGGCGTCTCGAGGTACGACCGCCCGCACTGGAGATAGTTGATCCCGAAGCTGTCGAAGACGACGTACGAGAAGCCCGGCACCTGGCTGCCGGTGCCCGTCGTGCACGCGGTGTCCCAGACGGCGCTCGCGCCCCAGCGGAAGCTCGCGGGGCTCGAGAGGATCTCCGTGATGTTCGGCCCGACGTCCTGCGTCGCGGTCGTCGGGCTGCAGGTGGCGCCCGGGATGGTGATGGGCGAGTCGGCGGTGATCCGGCCGGTCTGCAGGTAGTAGCTCGCGCTCGCGCTGCCGTCCTCGAAGTGGAGCTGCGAGATGCCGTGGGCGGTGACGCCGTCGCGGGTGGACGTGATGTTGTAGACGCCGGAGAGATCGCGCGTCGAGGGGGCGGGGACGACCGCCCAGTCGCTGAAGTGCGTGGTGGTGGCGACGAGGGTGTGCGCGACCGGGTCGCGGCGGACGCCGGGGACCTTGACCCAGTAGCCCGACGCGTCCTGCGTCGCGATGCCGAGGTCGAACACCGAGACGTCGGGATCGACCTTGAAGATGAGCGCCACGGGGGCGGAGAACTTCGTGCCCTCGGGGCCGAGCCGGTAGGCCGTCCCCGTGCCGTGCGGCGCGTGGTTCGTGATCTCGGTGATGGTGATGTCGAGCGGGGACCCGATCGCGCCCGCCGGGACCGCCACGACGAGGCCGCCGCCCCGCGCGGTCACGCTGCCCCCGACCGTGCCCACCGAGCCGCCGGTGCCCTCGCTCGTCGGCGTTCCGGGCGTGGTGGGGGAGGGAGGTGAGGCGACCTCGGTGGTGCCGCACGCCGCCGAGAAGAGCAGCGCGGCTGCGATCGCCCGGGCGTGGAAGCGGGTGCGGAGCATGCGGCCGGAAGCTATCACGCCACTCCTTCGCGGGGGCGGACGCCAGGGCGTCGGCCCCACCGTTTGCGCGGCAAAACGCCGCGCGCCGCGCGCTCCGGCTGAGGGCCTCCGGAACCCGCGAACGCCCGCACTCCCGCTCAACGATGGACGCGCCGAGGTTCTTCCGCTCGGGCCTAGGTCGGGGCGCCCGGTGGTGTCGATGACCTGACGCACCGTGTCGTCGGCAAGCCGTGGATGTGCGCTCGCCGTCACATCCGGAGCCGGCCGCGCCGCGGCACGGAATCCGTTCAGCACGCCCCGCCGATGCCTTGCCGCCCGCTCGACGCGCTTCCAACGAAGTCCTCTGCAGCAGCCCACCTACCCCGGCTCACGGCAGAAGGAGCGCAGGCATGAAGAAGAACGCGAAGGGCTCGGCGCCCGAGGCGAAGGTGCAGCGTACGCGGCGTGACTTCCTCCGGAGGGCGGCGCTCGGCGCGGCCGGAGCGGCGGTCGCGGCCGGCCCGACCATCCACGTCGCGCAGGCTCCGACCACGCTGCGGTTCCAGAGCACGTGGCCGACGAAGGACATCTTCCACGAGTACGCCCTCGACTTCGCGAAGAAGGTGAACGAGATGTCGGGAGGCCGCCTCAAGATCGAGGTGCTGCCCGCGGGCGCCGTGGTGAAGGCGTTCGACCTGCTCGACGCCGTCGGGAAGGGCACGCTCGACGGCGGCCACGGCGTCGTCGCCTACTGGTACGGGAAGAACACCGCCCTCGCGCTGTGGGGCTCGGGCCCGGCGTTCGGGATGGATCCGAACATGCTGCTCGCCTGGCACTACTACGGCGGCGGCAAGGACCTCATGGAGGAGGTCTACAAGTCCCTGAACCTCGACGTCGTCTCCATGCTGTACGGGCCGATGCCCACGCAGCCGCTCGGCTGGTTCAAGAAGCCGGTCGCCAAGGTCGACGACATGAAGGGGCTGAAGTTCCGGACGGTCGGCCTCTCCATCGACATCTTCACCGGGCTGGGCGCGGCGGTGAACGCGCTGCCCGGCGCCGAGATCGTGCCCGCGATGGACCGTGGCCTGCTCGACGCGGCCGAGTTCAACAACGCCTCGTCGGACCGGGCGCTCGGGTTCCCCGACGTCTCCAAGATCTGCATGCTCCAGAGCTTCCATCAGTGCTCGGAGCAGTTCGAGGTCCTGTTCAACGGCGCCAAGTACAAGGCGCTCCCGCAGGACCTCCGCAACATCGTCTCCTACGCCGTCCAGGCCGCCTCGGCGGACATGTCGTGGAAGGCGATCGACCGCTACTCCGCGGACTACCTGGAGATGCAGCAGAAGCAGGCCGTGAAGTTCTACAAGACGCCCGACGCGGTCCTGAAGCGGCAGCTCGAGATCTGGAACGAGGTGATGGACAAGCGCGCCGCCGAGAACCCGATGTTCAAGAAGGTGCTCGAGTCGCAGCGCAAGTTCGCGCAGCGCGCCGCCCGCTGGCAGGCCGACACCAACGTCGACTTCCGCATGGCCTACAACCACTTCTTCGGCAAGCAGGCCGCGAAGAAGGGCTAGGGCGCCCTCATGCAGCGGCTCCTCCTCACCGTCGACAAGCTCTCCACCCGGGTCGGCCAGCTCTTCGCCTGGCTCATCGTCGCGCTCACGGGGCTCATCACCTGGGAGGTGCTCTCGCGGAAGCTCCTCGACGCTCCGCACGCCTGGGCGTTCGACGCGCAGATCATGGGGTACGGCGTCCTCTTCATGATGGCGGGCGCGTACACCCTGGCGAAGCGGGGCCACGTGCGGGGCGACGTGCTCTACGGCTTCTTCCCCGTGCGCCTGCAGGCGACCATCGACCTCGTCCTCTACCTCGCGTTCTTCCTGCCGGGCGCGGTCGCGATGGTGTGGGCGGGCTGGGACTACGCGCGGGAGTCCTGGCTCATCCGCGAGCACTCGACCATCACGGTCGACGGCCCGCCCCTCTATCCCTTCAAGGCCTTCATCCCGGTCGCGGGGGCGCTGCTCCTGCTCCAGGGCCTCGTCGAGATCGCCCGCTGCGTCGTCGCGCTCCGGCACGGGGCGTGGCCGCAGCGCCAGGAGGACGTCGAGGAGGTGGACGTCGAGAAGCTGAAGGAGATGGTCCACGTGAAGGACGAGGACCTCGCCGCGCTCGACGAGGTGGTGGCCCGCAAGGAGCACGAGGAGGTGCGCCCGTGAGGAAGGAGCTCGTCTTCGGCCTCACGCTCATGGGGCTCCTCGTCCTCGCGACGGTCGTGGTGATGCCGCCGCCGTCGCAGTGGACGCAGGGCCACCTCGGGCTGCTCATGCTCTCGCTCGTGGTGGTCGCCATCATGCTGGGCTTCCCCACCGCCTTCACGCTCATGGGGATGGGCGTCCTCTTCGCGTGGCTCGCCTACCGCTGGACGAACCCCGACCTCGCGGTCCAGCAGACGCTCGACCTCATGGTCCAGCGCACCTACGCGACGATGACGAACGACGTCCTCATCGCGGTGCCGCTCTTCGTCTTCATGGGCTACATGGTCGAGCGGGCGAACCTCATCGAGAAGCTCTTCAAGAGCCTGCACCTCGCGATGTCGTTCATCCCCGGCTCGCTCGCCGTCGCGACGCTCGCCACCTGCGCGCTCTTCGCCACCGCCACCGGGATCGTCGGCGCGGTGGTCACGCTCATGGGCCTGCTCGCGTTCCCCGCGATGCTCCGCTCCGGCTACGACATCAAGCTCTCCGCGGGGGCGATCACGGCCGGCGGCTGCCTCGGCATCCTCATCCCGCCGTCGGTGATGCTCATCCTCTATGGAGCCACGGCGGGGGTGTCGGTGGTGCAGCTCTACGCCGGCGCGTTCTTCCCCGGCCTCATGCTCGCCGGGCTCTACATCGCGTACGTCGTCGTGATGGCGAAGCTCAAGCCTTCCCTCGCGCCCATGCCGCCCGAGTCCGAGCGGAGCGTGCCGCTCACGGCGAGCGCGCGCGCGATCGCGGGGGGCGAGCACCGGCGCGCGCTGCCCGGCCTCGTCGCCGCGCTCCTGCGCCCCGCGCCCGGCGGCCCGAGGCGGCGCTGGGTCGCCGGCCAGCTCGCCGTCTCCGCGCTGCCCGCGCTGCTCGCCGCGCTCGGGTTCCTCGTCGTCCACCAGGCCGTGACGCGGGAGATCGTCATCGACACCGGCGGGCTGCGCGAGATCGCCGAGACCGGCGGCGGCGCCGACGCGTTCGTGTACGAGGGCGTGGCGGAGCCGCCGGGCGAGGCCGAGGCGGCCGCGGCGCCGGGCGTGGTGGAGCCGCCGCTGGCGGAACCCGTCCCCGGGACGCTCGCCGAGCCTCCGGGCGCGGAGGCGCCGGGGTCGGCGCTCGAGGCGGCCGCGGAGCGCGCGGAGGGCGCCCGCGTGGCGGAGGGCCCAGGGCGCAAGCCGGTGCCCCTCGCGTTCTGGATCGCGCTCGCGGCGGCCCTCGTGGTGCTCGTGCTGCACTACGCCATCTTCACGTTCGAGCGGCTCGAGATCCTGAAGATGCTGCTCACCTCGTTCTTCCCGCTCACGGCGCTCATCCTCGCCGTGCTCGGGTCGATCATCTTCGGGTGGGCGACGCCGACCGAGGCGGCGGCCCTCGGCGCCGCCGGCGCCATGCTCCTCACCGCCGCCTATCGCCAGTTCCGCTGGAGCGTGATCAAGGAGTCGGTGTTCCTGACCGCGAAGACGACCGCCATGGTCTGCTGGCTGTTCGTCGGCTCGTCGATCTTCTCGGCGGCCTTCGCGCTCCTCGGCGGGCAGCAGATCATCGAGCACTGGGTGCTCGGGCTGAACCTCTCGCCCGTGCAGTTCATGCTGCTCGCCCAGGTCATCATCTTCCTCCTGGGTTGGCCCCTGGAATGGACGGAGATCATCGTCATCTTCATGCCGATCTTCATCCCGCTCCTCGGCCACTTCGAGATCGACCCGCTGTTCTTCGGCCTGCTCGTGGCGCTGAACCTCCAGACCGCGTTCCTGTCGCCGCCCGTCGCGATGGCCGCCTTCTACCTGAAGGGGGTCGCGCCCAAGCACGTGACCCTGAACCAGATCTTCGCGGGCATGATGCCGTTCATGGCGATCCAGGTCCTCGCGGTCCTGCTGCTCTACCTCTTCCCCGCGATCGGCCTCTGGCTCCCGGAGGTGCTCTACCGGTGACCGCTCGGAGCGCAGCAGGGGAGGCGGCCCAGCGGGGAGGCGCCGGCGCGCGGGCCGTCGCCCGGAAGCTCGCGGCGATCGTCGGGCCCCGGAACGTGGTCGTCGATCCCGCGGAGCTGCTCGTCTACGAGTGCGACGGCCTGACCCACGGCCGCGTCCGCCCGGACCTCGTCGTCCTCCCCGGCTCGACCGAGGAGGTCGCAGCCGTCGTCCGCGTGGCGCGCGACGCGAGCGTGCCGCTCGTGCCGCGGGGCGCGGGGACCGGCCTCTCCGGCGGCGCGCGCCCGGTGCCGGGCTGCGCGGTCCTCTCGCTCTCGCGCATGCGGCGGATCCTGGAGCTGGACCTCGAGAACGGCTGGGCGCGGGTCGAGCCCGGCGTCATCAACCTCGACGTCACGCGCGCGGTGGCCGGCGCCGGCTTCTACTACGCGCCCGATCCCTCGTCGCAGAGCGTCTGCTCGATCGGCGGCAACGTCGCCGAGAACTCCGGCGGCGCGCACTGCCTCAAGTACGGCTTCACGACGAACCACGTGCTCGCCGCCCGCGTCGTCCTCTCCGACGGCGCCGTCGTCGACCTGGGCGGTCCGGCGCCCGACGCGCCCGGCTACGACCTGCTCGCCGCGCTGGTCGGGAGCGAGGGGATGCTCGGCGTGGTCACGGAGGTCACCGTCCGGCTCCTGCGCAAGCCCGAGACCACGCGGACCTTCTTCGCGACCTTCCCCTCCACCGACGAGGCGGGCGCCGCGGTCTCCGGCATCATCGCGGCGGGCATCCTGCCCGCGGCGATCGAGATGATGGACCGGCTCGCGATCGTGGCGGCCAAGGCCGCGACGGGCCTCGACTGGCCGGACGTGGGCGCGGCGCTGCTCATGGACGCGGACGGCCCCCGCGCCGAGGTCGAGCACGTCTCGGCACGCGCCATCGAGATCGCGCGCGCGGCGGGCGCGCTCGAGATCCGCGTGCCGCGCGACGAGGCGGAGCGGCAGCTCATGTGGAAGGGGCGCAAGTCGGCGTTCGCGGCCGTGGGCCGGATCAGCCCGAGCTACCTCGTCGAGGACGGAGTCATCCCGCGCTCGGAGATCGCCCGGGTGCTGCGCGACATCGCGCGCCTCGCCGACGAGGCGGGGCTGCGGGTGGCAAACGTCTTCCACGCCGGGGACGGGAACCTCCACCCGCTCGTGCTCTACGACGCGCGCGTGCCGGGCGAGGAGGAGCGCGCGGCCCGGCTCGGCGGCGAGATCCTGCGCCTGTGCATCCGCTACGGCGGGTCGATCACCGGCGAGCACGGCGTCGGCGCGGAGAAGGCCGCGTACATGGCGGAGCAGTTCGGGCCGGACGATCTCGACACGATGCAGCGCGTCCGCTGCGCCTTCGACGGCGCCGCGCTCATGAACCCGGGCAAGGTCTTCCCGACGCCGCGCCTCTGCGGCGAGAAGCCCGGCCCCTACCGCCCCCACCCCGCCGAGGTGGCCGGGCTCGCGGAGCGCTGGTGAGCGCGGTGCGCGCGGCGGCGGACGGAGACGCCGTCCTGGGCCTCACCCCGCGGGTGGCGCTCGAGCCCGGCTCCCTCGACGAGGCGGCCGACGCGATGCGTGCGCTCGCCCGCGACCGCGCCGCGGTGACGTTCATCGGGGGCGGCACGGACCTCGAGCTCGGGGCGCCGCCCGCGCGGCTCGACGCCGTGCTCCACACGCGCCGGCTCGACCGCGTGAAGGAGCACGCCCCCGCCGACCAGATCGTCGCCGTCGAGGCGGGGCTGACGATCGCCGCGCTCCAGCGCCACCTCGCGCCGCACGGGCAGCGCCTCGCGCTCGATCCCCCGCACCCGGAGCGTGCGACAGTGGGGGGCGTCGTCGCGGCGAACGCCTTCGGCCCCCGCCGGACGCGCTTCGGCACGGTGCGCGATCTCGTGGTCGGCGTGACCCTCGTCCGGGCGGACGGCGTCGTCGCGCGCGGCGGCGGCAAGGTCGTGAAGAACGTGGCGGGGTTCGATCTCCCGCGGCTCCTCTGCGGCTCGCTCGGCTCGCTCGCCCTCGTCGCGGAGGTGGTCTTCCGGCTCCACCCGCTGCCCGAGGCGTCGGCCACGGTGGCCGTCCCGGGCCTCACGCCCGCGGAGGTCCGCGCCCTCGCGCGCGCCGCGCTCGACGCGCGCCTCGATCCGGTGGCGATGGCGGCGCTCCAGGAGGGCGACCGGTTCCGGCTCGCCATCCGCTTCGAGGGGTTCGGTCCGGGCGTGCGCGAGCAGGCCGAGCGGCTCCTCGCGCTCGACCCCCGGTGCGAGGCGCTCGCGGGCGCCGACGAGGCGGCGCTCTGGGCGCGGCACGACGCGCTCCGCCTCGCCGGGGACGTGCGGGCGAAGGCCGCCTTCCCGCCCGCGTCGCTCGAGGGCGCGGTGCGGGCGCTCGAGCCCCTCGCGGCGACGCTCGCCGCGGGGGCCCTCGTGCTCCACCCCGCGCTCGGGATCGCGTTCGTCGCGGGAGCGCTCTCGCGCGCCGAGGCGACCGGGAGCGCGGTGGCCGCGGCCCGCGTGGCGCTCCGGCCCGGGAACGGCTCGCTCGTGCTCGCCGCGGCGCCGGCCGCGCTGCGCGCCGTCGCGGACCCGTGGGGCGATCCGCCGCCCGCCGTCGAGGTGATGCGCAGGCTGAAGCGTGAGCTCGATCCGGACGGGCGGCTCGCGCCCGGGCGGCTCGCGGGGGGGATCTGATGCCGACGGCCGACGACGCCCGCATCGCCACCCAGCGGACGGCCGCCCGCGACGCGCGCGGCGTGCCCGCCGAGGACCGCGGCACGAGCCGCAGCGGCGGCGCGCCGGAGCGGGCGCGGAACCCGGCGGACGACTGCGTCCACTGCGGCTTCTGCCTGCCGGTCTGCCCCACGTGGCAGAGCTGGCAGGAGGAGATGGACTCGCCGCGCGGGCGCATCGACCTCTTCCAGGCGCTCGAGGATGGCCGCGTCGCGATGTCGCCCGTCGTCGCCGAGCACTTCGACCGCTGCCTGGGCTGCATGGCCTGCATGACCGCGTGCCCCTCGGGCGTGCGCTACGACCACGTCATCGAGGCGGCGCGCTTCCGGGTGGAGCGCGAGCTCAGGCGCGCGCCGGCGGACCGCCTGCACCGCGCCGGCGTGTTCGCGCTGTTCCCGCGGCCCGGGCGGCTGCGCGGCGCGGCGCTCCTCCTGTGGGCGTGGCGCGCGAGCGGGTTGCAGCGGCTCGCGCGCCGGCTCGGGCTCCTGCGCTTCTCGCGGCGGCTCGCCGCGCTCGACGCCCTCGCGCCCGTCGTGCCGCTGCGCGACCTCCTCGCCCGCCTGCCCGAGCGGACGCCCGCCCGCGGCGCGCGGCGGCTGCGCGCCGGCCTCGTCACCGGCTGCGTCCAGCGGGTCTTCTTCCCGGGCGTGAACGCGGCCACCGTCCGCGTGCTCGCCGCGGAGGGCGTGGATGTCGTGGCGCCGCGCCGGCAGGGCTGCTGCGGCGCGCTCTCGCTGCACGTCGGGCGCGAGGCCGAGGCGCGGCGGCTCACTCGCCGGCTCATCGAGCGGTTCGAGCGCGAGGCGATCGACGTCGTCGTCGTGAACGCGGCCGGCTGCGGCTCGCACCTCAAGGACGTGGGCGCGCTGTTCGAGGGCGATCCCTTCGAGCCCCGGGCGCGCGCGTTCGCGGCGCGCGTGAAGGACGTGACCGAGCTCCTCGCCGCGCTCCCGCCGCGGGCCCGCCGCGCCGCCCTCCGCGCGCGCGTCGCCTACCACTCGCCCTGCCACCTCGGGCACGCGCAGCGCGTGAACGAGCCGCCCCGGGCGCTGCTCCGCACCATCCCCGAGCTCGAGCTCGTCGAGGTCCCCGACGGCGAGCAGTGCTGCGGCTCCGCGGGCGTCTACAACCTCGTGGAGCCGGAGGCCGCCGTCGAGATCGGCCGGCGCAAGGCGGAGGCGGTGCTCTCCACGCGCGCGACGCTGCTCGCGAGCGCGAACCCCGGCTGCTCGCTCCACATCCGCCGCATGCTGGCGGAGCGTGGCGCGGAGCTCCCAGCCGCCCACCCCATCGAGCTCCTCGACCGCGCCATCCGGGCCGCCGAGGAGGCCGACGCCGGACGGCCGGGCGCCTCGCCGCCTCCCCGCACCTTGTAGCGCCGGGCGGCGCGCCGCAGCGTTCGGAGGTGGCGGAGCTCTCGAGCAAGGTCCAGAACGCGCTCGACGAGGCGCGGATCCTGGTCCTCGGGCTCCAGGTGCTCATCGGGTTCGACCTCCGGGCGTTCTTCGAGCCGGGCTTCGAGGAGCTGCCCGGGTGGGCGAGGGCCTCGAAGCTCGCGACGCTCGTCACGCTGCTCCTCGCGCTCGCGCTCGTGGTGCTGCCCTCGCCGTGGCACCGCCTCGTGGAGGCCGGCGAGGACACCGAGGGGATCCACCGCCTGACGATGCGGGCGGTGTCGCTCGCGCTCCTGCCGTTCGCGCTGGGGCTCTCCGGGGACGTGGCGATCGGGCTCCAGCCGGTCGCCGGCGCGCTCGGCGCGGTGCTCGCGGGCGCCGCGGTGGCGCTCGTCGCCGTGGGGACCTGGTACGCCGCGACGGGCGTCGCGCGCAGGAGACGCCCGCCACGGGAGGAGGGCACGGAGGTGAGCGACTCGAGCGTCGAGAAGAAGATCCGGCACGTGCTCACCGAGGCGCGCATGGTGCTCCCCGGCGCGCAGGCGCTGCTCGGGTTCCAGCTCGCGGTGATGATGACGCGGGCGTTCCGGGAGCTGCCGCGCGAGGCGCAATGGGCGCACGTCGGCGCGGTGGGGTTCGGGGTCCTCACCATCGTCCTGCTCGTCGCGCCCGCCGCCTGGCATCGCATCGTCGAGCGCGGGGAGGAGACGGAGGCGTTCCATCGCGTGGCGACGCGCTTCGTCGTCGCGGCGATCCTGCCGCTCGCGGTCGCCCTCGCCGTCGACCTCGGCGTCGTGACCGTCCGGCTCGTACCCGGCTCGCAGGGCCTTCCCGTCGCGGTCGCCGGGGCGACGTTCGCGCTCCTCGCCGGGACCTGGTTCGCGCTGCCGCTCGCGGCGCGCGCGCTGCGCCGGGGCCGGCCGCGTGCGGCCCCGCAGGTCTCGGACCGGTGAAGGAAGTCAGCGCCGCGTCGCCTCGAGCTCCCGGATGGCGCGGCGCGCGAGGTCTCCCGCGCCGCAGCGCGGGCCGACCTCGCGCATGACCCGCGCGAGCGCGCCGTCGGGCTCGGGGAGGGCCGGCTCCGCGGCGGCGATCGCGCGCAGCGGCTCGAGCCCGGCGAGCGCGCCGGAGTCGCCGAGGGCGCGCGCCGCGAGGCGCCG